>JAYRNS010000241.1:0-3484 GCA_041912075.1 Anaerolineae bacterium | reverse complement strand
GGCGATGGCGTTGGGTGGTCGTGCGGCCGAAGCGATCGTTTTCACTGACATTACCAATGGAGCGGCGGGTGATCTCGATCGCGTCACCAAGATCGCACGGGCGATGGTGACCCAGTACGGCATGAGCAAAAAGCTTGGTCCTCAGGTCTTTGGGCACAAGGATGACCTGATGTTCCTGGGACGCGAAATCACCGAACAGCGTAATTACAGCGAAGAGGTGGCCGAAGAGATCGATCGTGAGGTCCGGCGCATCGTCGACGTGGCCTATGCCAAGGCCAAAGAAATCCTGACGACCTACCGCGACAAGCTCGACCTGATAGCCAGGACGCTTATCCTGAAGGAAACGATTTCTGCGGACGAATTTGCTGCGCTGCTGGCCGACCTGCCCTTGCCCGCGGGCAAAGCACCGGTGACGCCAACACCAGAAACGACACCTTCACCGGCCCGGCCCAACGAAGAGCGCCGCGAACGCAGCAACGATCGCCTGCCGGGGGCCCCGGCACCTTTGCCCGCCTGAAGCGACGACGGCTGATTCCTGATCGCCGGACGGATTCCGTCCGGCGATTTTGTTTTGCCCGCCGTGCGGATTCTAACTTGGACGCGCCGGCACACTGCAACCTTTTTCGCACGCCAAGCGTATAACAAGCATGTGATGGGACGGCGCACGCCTGGGCGTGGCAGCCTGCAGGGAGGTGCCGGCGTAGACGGCACCTTGGAACACCATCGAAGTGAGAGGTACGTCATGGACGAGCAACAAATGACCGTTATCGAGCCGTCGCCCACGGCTGAACCGCACCGGTTGTACCGCTCGCGCACCGATCGTCAGGTGGCTGGTGTCTGCGGCGGGCTGGGTGAATATTTGGGTTTCGATCCCACCTTGATTCGCATCGCCTGGCTGGCATCCATCATCTTCGCCGGTGCGGGTTTGTTCGCCTATCTGGTCGCGGCTGTCATCATCCCCGAAGAGACACGTGAGCATGCGGCCATCAAGCCGCTGCTGCCGCTGCGCGGGGCCGGTTTCCGGGCCTGGGCCGGGGTGGACAGCAACCGTGGTTTGCTGTGGGGTGGTTTGTTTATTGCGCTCGGTCTTCTGCTCCTGCTTGGCAATTTCAACATCCTGCCCTTGCAGCAGCTGTGGAATCTGTTTTGGACCCTGTTCTGGCCGCTGGTGCTGATCGGCATCGGTGTGCTTCTGCTGCTTGGCATCACCGGGCGCGGCGTCGACTGGCGCGGCGTCCTGCGCAGCCAGCGACCCCTGGTTCGCCGGCGCAGCGACCGGATGGTGGCCGGCGTGTGCGGTGGCCTGGCCGACTGGTTAGGGATCGACGCCAGCGTGGTGCGCATCGTGTGGGCGATTGGCTCAGCCGCCACACTGGGGCTGGGGGTCATGGTCTACGTGATTTTGCTCCTGGTCATGCCCGAAGCGCCCGACAATGTCCCCCCGACCACGTCAACGACCCCATAGGATGACATTCCCTCCCAGCAACGGGAGGGAATGTTGTTTTTCGAGCTACAGAACGCTTGTTGTGCTGACAGAGGGGGATTATGGAAAAGAAAAACACCACGCCAGTTTTTCTGGCGATCATCTTGATCCTGATTGGCGCCTGGCTCCTGCTGCAGAACCTGGGAATTTCTCTGCTCAACCTGGGTGTTTGGTGGCCGGTGCTGCCAGGTTTGTTGGGTGTGGTCCTGGTTGGCCGTTACTTTGTCAACAGCCGTACCAACCCCGACGACCTGGGTGGGGGCATCTTTCTGGTTGGCCTGGCCATTTTTCTGCTGGCTTTCTACAACCGTAACCTGTTCGATCAGGATTGGGCCAAGGCGTGGCCCGTCTTTCCGCTGCTGATCGGCATCAGCAATGGGATCACCTGGCTGTTTCACTGGCAGCGCTGGAGTCACCTGCTGTGGATGTTCATCGGTCTGGCCGTGGCCGCCGTCGGTTTCGCCTTTACGGGCGGGCGCATCGACGAGGAGATGTTGGCGCAGATCGTCCGTCTGTGGCCGGTCTTTTTGATCCTGGCTGGACTGGGTTTTCTGGTACAGGGGCTGCTGAGTCGAGATTCCGATTCCCGTTAGAACCCAGTCGCGGTGTATAATGTGTCTGATTTGTAGTCAACACATTCAAGAGCCTATCCGAATAACCTGACATTCGCCTCAACAAGGCGCCTGAAAGCAGTTATTCGGATAGGCTTCAAGGAGCAGAACACGACCATGGGCAAGCTGGTGCAGTTTGTAGTGGGATTTGGCGTAGGCACGGTGTTCGGTTTTGTGACGACCCGGCTGCTGACGCCGGCCTCGAGTGAGGATTTGCAGGCGAGTGTTCGTCACCGCGTGGAGACGGCGATCGAAGAAGGCAAACGGGCGGGCATGGCACAGGAAGAGTCACTCAAAGCGCAGTTTGCACAAGAGAAACGTCTGTAGGTTCTAGTGCTGGCACCGCGGGCAGAAGTGCGTGGCGCGCTGGCCCAGCACGATGCGTACGATGGGCGTGCCGCAGGTCGGGCAGGGTTGGCCGGTGCGCCGGAATACGCGGTGACGTTCCTGGTTCTGGCCGCGCCCGCCGCCGGGGCGCTGGTAGTTGGCCAGGCTGCTGCCGCGATCAAAGATGGCCTGCGCCAGAACCTGGCGCAGCGCAGTGTGGATGCGGGCGACTTCGTTGAACTCCAGGCTGTTACCCGGACGCCGCGGATCGATTGCCGCCGCAAACAGAATCTCGTCGGCGTAGATGTTGCCGATGCCGGCGACCACCCGTTGGTCGAGCAGAAGGCTTTTGATGGGCGCCTTGCGCTGTGCAAGACGCCTGTTTAGTTCCTGGGGGGTAAAATCGGGGTCGAGCGGCTCAGGTCCCAGCTTGTCGACAACCTGTTCAGCGTGGGCCACCAGGTAGACGCGGCCGAATTTGCGGGTGTCGTGGAAGATCAACCGCTGGCCGTTGTCCAGATCCAACACCAGGTGGGTGTGCTGGTCCAGCGCGTGATCGGGGTCGACCACGTGCAGCTGCCCGGTCATGCGCAGGTGGACCAGGAGTGTGTCACCGCTGGCCAGGGGGAAGAGCAGGTATTTGCCCCGCCGCGCCGTGCCGGTGATCTGCTGACCGACGAGGCGCGCAGCCAGCTCGTCGCTGGCTGGCCGTGCCACCGTGCGCGGCCAGCGGATGTCAACCGCGACGATACGCCGGCCAACCAGGTGGTGGCGCAGGTCACGGACGATCGTTTCGACTTCGGGTAGTTCGGGCATAGGGTGGCTCAGGACCGTTCGGGTCTCAAAGACCCGAACGGTTTGTCATCGACTACCGCGCACGGCCCGCAGCCTGAGCTGCCAGGCCACGAAGCACAGCAGGGCCAGCCCACCCAGGACCATGGCTGCTACATCCAGCCACGACCGGCCACCCGCTGCGGAGGCGCGTGCCGGTGCCGCGCCCTGTTCGGGCACCTCCGGCGCCGCGCCGGTGATTTCGACGGCTGGTGCCGTCTCTGCCAGGGTG
>JAYRNS010000240.1:0-3329 GCA_041912075.1 Anaerolineae bacterium | reverse complement strand
TGGCTGCGCACCCATTGGCCGTTGGTGGTGACGCAGCACGAAGTCGGGATCAAACAGGGGGAAGGCGGCTGGCGCAAACGCTGGTCGGTGTGGGCGGGGCCGCGCTACGCCGACCACCTCTTCGTGCACGGTGCCGCCCTGGCCCAGGTGTTGATGGACCAACGGGGAATTCCCGAGCGTCGGATCAGCATCGTTCCCATGGGTTCCCCCGAGGGTCTGGCACAACCGGGTGTTGTCCCGCCAGCAGAAACACCGACCGTGTTGTTTTTCGGACGTGTCAAGGCATACAAAGGGCTGGATGACCTGGTGCGCGCGATGCCCGCGGTCACGGCACACGTGCCCGGCGTGCACTTCTGGGTGGTTGGTGGTGAGGGGGACATGACACCTTACCAACACTTACCCGAAGCGGCCGGCGCGCCCGTGACCTGGGTCAACCGTTTTGTGGACGACGACGAGGTGGCGGGTTTCTTCCAGCGCGCCGCCGTCGTGGTGCTCCCGTACACGGATGGCAGCGCCTCGAGTGTGATTGCGCTGGCCTATGCGTTTGCCCGTCCCGTGGTGGCTACCCGCGTGTCCAGCTTGCCCGAAGCCGTGATCGATGGTGTCACCGGTCTGCTGGTGCCACCGCGTGACCCGGCCGCACTGGCCACCGCGCTGGTCAGCCTGCTGCGTGACCCAGCCCTTTGCCGCCAGATGGGACAGCAGGCCCAGACATGGGCCGCCACTCACCTGGCGTGGGATGGCATCGCATCGCAGACCGTCACCGTCTACCAGCGGCTGGTGGCCAGCCGACGAGGCACGAGCGTATGACTCGGCTGCCACACGTCGTTGCCATCGTGCTCAATTGGAACGGTCTGGCTGACACGCGCGTCTGTCTGGCCAGCCTGCAAAAGCAGGATTATGCGGCACTGACGGTCCTGCTGGTCGACAACGGCTCGACCGATGGCTCGGTGCCGGCGCTGCGGGCCGAATTCCCCGATCTGCCGGTCCTGGAGACCGGTACCAACCTTGGTTTTTGCGGCGGAAACAATGCCGGCATCGCCTGGGCCCTGGCGCACGCCGCCGATTACGTGCTCCTGCTAAATAATGACACCTGGTTTGATCCCGCGATGACGCGCACGCTGGTGGCCGCGGCCGAGTCGGACCGGCGGATTGGTATGGCAGGCCCCAAGGTCTTGCAGGCCAACCCACCCGACACCCTGTGGTCGGCGGGCGGTGTGGTGACGTACTGGGGCAATGTGACGGCCATGCGGGGCTTTGGCCAGGTCGATCGAGGTCAGTTCGACACACCTGCCGATGTGGACTATCTGCCGGGATGTGGTATACTAGTGCGGCGCCAGGTTTTGGAGCAGGTCGGTCTGCTCGATCTGGCCTATTATTGTTACTACGAAGACACCGACTGGGCCATGCGAGCACGGCGGGCCGGTTGGCTGGTCAGATATATCCCGGCGGCCATCATGTGGCACAAGGGGGGCAACAGCACCGGTGGCTATTACAATCCCCGAGAAAAGTACATGGCCGGGGTCAATGCGATACGGTTCATGCGATCGTACGCGCGACCATGGCAATGGGTGCTGTTTGGTGCATCGCTGATCGTTGGAATTCCCTGGCTGTTCATACGCGAAGGTGCGCGCGGCCGCGCCGGCGTTGTACGCGCCAAGGTTACGGGATTGATCGATGGGATCCGAAATATCGAACTACGACCCAGGCACTGAGCGACCTGCACGCCGCTTACCCGCCGGGGTATCACTGGCCCTGCTGCTCATTTTGTTATGGGCATTTGGGCTGCGCATGTATCAACTCAATACGCGTCCCTTTTGGGGAGACGAGGCGCTGACGGGCAGCCTGGTTCATATGGGGCCGGCCACAGTGCTCAGAACGACGGCGCCGCTCGGCTTCTTGCGTCAGCTGGGACGCAGTCTGGGGGGTGAACTGGTCATTGGCTGGGGATACCAGTTGCCGCTGCCCCTGCTGGCCTCTTTCACGGCCCTCATCGGCACCCAGGACATGCTGGTGCGTCTGCCGGCTTTCATGGCGGGTATTCTCGCCATCGCCGTGGCCTATGTTTTGGGCAAACGCCTCTTCAATGCGACCGTGGGGCTCCTCCTGGCCTTCTTGCTCGCCAGCGCCAGCTTTCAGATCATCTATTCGCTGGAAGCACGGTATTACAGTCTGATGTTTTTCCTGTCGGCGTTGAGCGCCTATCTGTTGTGGCGGGCGCTGGAGGAGAACCGGCCCCTGTTCTGGATCAGCTTCGTCACCGTCAGTATCCTCAACGTCTGGAACCACCTGTTTGCCATCTTTTTCCTGGCACCGATGGCACTGTATGCGGGTCTGCGTCTGACACAGCGGCTGTTGGCGCGCATGCGTGCGGATGCCGCGCACAACCGCCGGCACGCACTGCCGCCGCGCCACCCCACCGCAGGCAGTCGTCTGCTGCATTGGCAGCAGCGGGCATGGTCTGCGCTGCGCCGGGCACCACTGCTTTATCTGGGCACGGCCATCGCAGTCGTGGCGCTTCTGCTGCTGACCTCGGAAGTCGCTCTGCCCGTGGTGCGTGCTGCAACGGGTACCTCGACGACTGCACGACCCATCAACGTGGGGTTTTCTGCGGGCACCGAGGGCGCAGTGGCCGAGGAAGTGGGGCTGCACGGCTTCTCACTGTCGCCGTCATCTCTGGTGGGGCTCGCCGCTCTGTTTGGTGGTGGTGGCGGCTGGCACGTGGCTCTCTACCTGATCCTGGCGGGTTTGGGTGTGATTTATATTGTGGTAGGAAGACACTGGCGAGCCGGCGTTTTTCTCGGCCTCTGGCTGATCGTGCCCCTGGTCATGGTCTCGCTGGTGCGCTCCGAGCATTTTTTCCTGGAGAAGTACATTATTTTCGTCCAGCTGCCTTACCTGGCGTTTGTGGCCCTCGGGCTTTACGCGGTGTGGCAGTGGCTGGTGCGACGTCTGTTGGTGGGGCCGTTGGCACGTGTCCCCTGGCCGGCCCTGGCGGCTGCAGCACTCGTGGCCTTTCTGATTTTCGTCAATGCGCAGCCCGTGCTCGCCTATTTTCGCATGGAAGATCGACTCAATTGGCGCGGCGTCGTCGCTTACCTGCAGTCCAACCTGCAAAAGAACGATGCGGTGATCTATGCCACATCACGCATGTTGGATGCAACACCCTTCGAGTACTACTTCAAGTTGCTGGTCCCTCCCGATCATTACGGTGACTTTGTTCTGACCTACGAAAATCTTTCGGCACAGCAGCTGCAGCACATTTTCGATTCTCACGACCGCGTGTGGATCGTCGATCACGTCTATCGTGGCGGTATGCAGGAAATGGG
>JAYRNS010000239.1:0-1928 GCA_041912075.1 Anaerolineae bacterium | reverse complement strand
GTGGAGCAGGCGCAGGCCCAGAAAGCCCCGACACAGCGCTGGGTCGATCGTTTTGCCCGTGTCTACACACCGGTCGTCGTGATCCTAGCGGCGTGCGTGGCGATCGTTCCCCCGCTGCTGTTTGCGCAGCCCTTTTGGAATCCGCCCACCGGTGAGCACGGCTGGCTGTACCGCGCCCTCACCATGCTGGTGATTGCCTGCCCCTGTGCGCTGGTCATCTCGACGCCGGTGAGCATTGTGAGTGCCCTGACCCGTGCGGCACGGCGTGGCATTCTTATCAAGGGGGGCGCTTACCTGGAGGCGGCCAGCCAGCTGCGGGCGGTGGCCTTCGACAAGACCGGCACGCTGACGATGGGTAAACCGCACGTAACGGACATCGTGCCAAACCCGGATGCGGGCCTGGATTCGGTCGACCTGTTGGGTGTGGCAGCCGCCGTGGAGAGCCGGTCGGAACACCCCTTGGCCCAGGCCATCGTGACCGAGGCGATCGTGCAGGGCATACCGGTGATCCCGGCGCGTCAGTTTCAGGCCTTGAGCGGTCGCGGCGCACAGGCGCAGGTCAACGGTGCCGGCATCGTGCTGGGCAGCAGTGGGTTATTCCGCGAACGTGCCATCGATTTGCCGCCCGCGCTGACGCTCGCGCTGGCACAGCTGGAAGAAGCGGGCAAAACGGTGATGGTGGTGGGACGCGTTGGGTTACAGCCGGCCGTGTTGGGTCTGGTGGCGGTGGCCGATACGGTGCGGCCAGCGGCGCGTGCCGCCGTCGTTGATCTCGAACACGTCGGGGTACAACACGTCGTCCTGCTGACTGGCGACAACGAACGGACGGCGCACGCCGTAGCCAGGCAGGCCGGTGTCGCCGGCGTGCGCGCCAACCTGCAACCGGCCGACAAAGTGGCTGCGGTGGAGGCGCTGCTGCAGGAATATGGTGCCGTGGCCATGGTCGGTGATGGCATCAACGACGCGCCGGCGCTGGCCCGGGCGACGGTAGGTATCGCCATGGGTGGCATCGGCACCGACCAGGCGTTGGAGACGGCCGATGTGGTGTTGATGGCCGACGACCTGCACCAGGTGGCCGAGACAATTGCGCTGAGCCGGCAGACGCGACGGATCGTCCAACAGAACATCGTGTTTAGCCTGGGTATCAAGGCAGTTTTTATGATACTGGCGTTAGCGGGTGTCGCGACGTTGTGGATGGCGGTGTTTGCCGACATGGGAGCGTCGCTGCTGGTGATTCTGAACGGCATGCGCCTGCTGCGCAAATGACGTAGGCCACGGTCGACCGCGGCCAAGATTTGTATGGCGCGTACGATACGCGCACCATGGAGATTTGACGATGCCACTTCTGATAATTCTTATACTGATTGTGCTGATCGTCCTGCTGCTCGCATCCATCAAGGTGGTCAAAGAGTACGAGCGGATGGTCATCTTTCGCCTGGGGCGTTTGATTGGCGCCAAAGGACCGGGGCTCTTCTTCATCATTCCCATCGTCGACCGGTTCGTCAAGGTCGATCTACGAACGGTGACGCTCGATGTGCCGTCGCAGGAAGCGATTACGCGTGACAACATCACGGTCAAGGTCAACGCCGTCGTTTACTTCCGGGTGGTCGATCCCAACGCAGCCACCGTTAATGTCGAGGACTACCGCCGGGCCACCTGGAACATCGGCCAGACGACGCTGCGCAACGTTTTGGGCCAGTCGGAGCTGGACGAGCTCTTGCAGCACCGTGACACGATCAACGCCCGGCTGCAAAAGATCATCGATGAGACAACCGAACCGTGGGGCATCAAGGTTTCGATCGTCGAGATACGCGACGTCGAGCTGCCGCAGAGCATGCAGCGCGCCATGGCCCGCCAGGCCGAGGCCGAGCGCGAACGTCGTGCCAAGATCATTGCGGCCGATGGTGAATTCCAGGCGTCGCGCCAGC
>JAYRNS010000238.1:0-2819 GCA_041912075.1 Anaerolineae bacterium | reverse complement strand
TGCTCGTGAGGCCAATGGCCTCATGTTTTCCAGTAGAAACTCCCCTCGTTGTGCCGCACGCCCTAGTTCCAACGCCAAAGAAGGTTGGCACCTCGACTGTCCGTCGGCGTTGGAACATAGTGCGGCACGACGAGGGGAGTTTCTTAACAGACACCAGGGTAGCCGGTATTGTTTAATTTTGTGTCTCGGTGTCTTCCTTGTTCATACTGACGGGCTCGATACGTACCTGGTCGACCCACAGTTCGGCGCGGCCGTGGTCGAGCACGCGGAACTCGACGTCATGCAGGGTCTCGTGGATTTCGACCACGACTTCGAAGTCCTGGTACTGGCCGGGTTGGGTCAAATCACCTGCGGTGACGTCCATCCCCGCCAACGCACCACCCGCGGCGTGCGAAAAGACATCCAGCGTGGCCAGCGGCCCGTCCGCCGTGGCATCCAAGGCTTTGAGACGGTAGGTGACGCGGTAAGTGCCGGGGAGCAGGGTTTCGTATGGCCCCCAGACCAGGGCCAGCGGCTCGTTCTGCTGCGGTGGATTCGCCGGGCTGACGCGGGCCGCACCGCCGGCAGCGGATGGATCGGGTAGGACACGGGCGGTGTCGCTGCTGGCCAGCGTTTCCGCCTGGAACGTACCCGAAAACAGGAGGCGCAGGGCCTCGGCGTTACGCGCCGGGTCGTACCCGCGGCGCAGCAGCAGGGCGCCGTCCGCCTCCTGCCACAGACCGTAGGCGTTGGAGACCAGGTAGGGCGCCAGGTTGCTGGCGGCTTCGGTGCGTGCACCCAGGTCGATGAAGGGCCAAAAGTTGGCAGTTGGATCGGGGTCGAAAATGATATAGTCGGCGTCGTTGACGATGGGAAAGAGATAGATGCCCTGGCGGCTGGCCAGGTGCGGCACCAGGTCACTCATCGCACTGACCGATGCGCCGTCAGGGATCGCCCGAATCAGGCTGGCCACTGCTTGCTGGTGGGGGCTCGGTTGGGGAAAACCTGTGAAACGTTTGCCGCCCAGCCAGCCATATTGGTAATTCATCGCCAGGCTGAGCACCAGGACCGTGGCGGCCACGGCCAGCCGGCTAAGCGGCCAACGCGGCCAACGCCCCAACCCAAGCGCAGCCAGGGTAAACACAAAGGGCACCATGATCGCCGGGTAGTGGTAGTCCAGGCTGTACTGCGACGGCACGGCGGCCAGCAGGGCAATGGCCAGCGACGGCACCGCCATCAGCCAGGCCCAGCCCGCCAGCAGTGGTAGAAATGCCACCGGGAGCAGTAGAATCACCAGGAAGGCCACTTTGTCCGGGTTGAGAAAGGCGTAAGCAAAGGCGTACCAGGGGTTGAGCAGGATACCGCGGAGGATGGCCATGAACCCGGTCGCATCCGGTGCCGCGAGATCGGCGAAACGCGCCAGGTCGGGACCCCCACCCAGTGCCGGCATGATCACCTGGTTGACGAGCACGAAGTAGGCGAGCGAGCCTAACGTCACCGCAGTGCCCAACCGGTAACGGTGTTTGCCCAGCACCAGGTACAAACCAATCGCCGCGCCGGACAGCGCCACCTCTTCTTTGGCCAGCAGGGCCAGCGCCAGGAAAACCAGAAAGAGACCCCAACGCTCTACCTCCAGGTAGTAAAGGCTGAACAGCAGCAGCGGCACCACCAGCGCGATTTCGTGAAAATCGAACGTATTGACCGCGTGCAGCGCCGGAAACAGCAGATAGCTGGCGGCTAGCGCCAGGGCCAGGGCAGTGCTGCGTGTTTTGGCGTGCACGAGCCAGTAAACGGGCAGCGCACCCAGCCCCAAAAACAGGCTTTGGATCACCAGGAGCGAACGCGCATCCCCGGTCACGGCAAAAAGCGGTGACACCAGGTAATAAATCGGTGAGAAGTGATCGCCAAACTGGTTGATGGCGGTCGCACCGTACAAAGTGGTGAGCGGCGTGCCCTGGGTGAGCAGCGTAAAGAGGGTCTGGGTCTGAATCCCCAGGTCGAAGGCGTGGGTCTGAAAGGCGTCGTGGCGCATCAGGCTGAGAACTGTCATAAACACGACGTAAGCCGCGGCCAGGCTGCCGGTAAGGTACAACCCGAGGCGTGGGTTGAAGTGCCGTCGCCGCGGAATTTCGAGCGCGCGGGCATTTGTGACCAGCAGGTGGACGGCCACGAAGGTCAACGCACCCATGGCTGCTATCAGACTCAACGTCAGGGCACGCGCCACTGTCTGGAGGTCAGGAATGGCCAGGACCGGCAAAAACGGTAGCAGGGTGGCCACCAAGGCTATTCCGGCGCCGGCACGCAGGGCCGGTGCCAGCGGTCGCTGCCACACGGTGGCCAGGACGAGTGCAGCCAGCAGCCAGGCGAGGGTAATGGCAGTCATGGCGAGCAGCAGGCCGGCCACACCAGGCGGACCGGCGGGCGGGACCTGGTTCTCCAACACCCAGGCACGCAAAAATGGCCCCTGCCGAATTTCCCACTGCCATAGACCCACGGCGTAACCACTGGCCAAAACTGCCGCCAGGTAGGGCGCGTTTCGCCAGTCGAATAAGAAAGCCGTCAACTGCCGTCGCAGCGCCGGGTGCGGTGCGCTCACGATGAATCCTTCCCGGGAATGAACCACAGAGAACACACAAGACACAAAGAACCAATCGATTCTGTGTGCTGTGTGATGGATGTGTGCTTGAGCGTTGTGACAACCGCCAGGCGCGTGACTTATAGACCAGTCGTTCGGGAATGTCAAATCCGCATCAGTCGGCCGGATGACAGCGATACCGGCCCGCGCGTGACTGGCACCTGCGTACGGAGCAGCTTCGCCAGCCGGCGCAAGAAACTCGACG
>JAYRNS010000237.1:0-3430 GCA_041912075.1 Anaerolineae bacterium | reverse complement strand
CGTGCGCACCGGCCCGTTTGAAGAGATTGTCCAGGTTGAACGCCACCCGTGGCAGGTAACCAAAATCCTCCAGCAAGGTAAACAGCGGGAAGAAGATCGCCATTGGCGGCAGCATCACGCTCACGACCCAGGCGGTGGCCAGGTACATCCCGTCAATCAGCAGCCCGCTCAACCACCAGGGAAAGTGCAGGGCATCCGCCAGCTGGTGCAGCACCGGGAGGACTTTGCCGATCAGGATGTCGGCCAGAAACTGCGATGGGATGTTGGCACCGGTAATCGTGATCCAGAACACCAGCGTGAAAAGGAGCAGCATGATGGGAAAACCCCACAGGCGGCTCGTCACCAGCCGGTCGATCGTGCGGTCCAGGTCGAAGCGCGGCTTTTCACCGGGCCGGGTGACGGCGCGGTCGGCAATCCGTGCCGCCTCCGTATACATCGATTCCATCAGGGTCTGATGAAACTCGTTGCCCACCTCCCAGCGCAGCGATTTGGCTGTGCTCAGAATCGTCTCGGGTGTTACGGTTTCAGCCATTTGCCATCTCCAATCGCAGGTCGCGTGCAATGGCGGTGCCCGACGCCACGTCGCCGCGCAGCTCGCCCAGCTCGCCCTTGTTCAGGGCCTCCGTGATGCGCTGGTCGCCGTCGAGCAAACGCAGCGCTACCCAGCGCGGGTTGGGCAGGTCGGGGAACAGGGTTTGCAGCTGGCGCACGAGCTGGCTCACGGCCCGCTGCAAGATGGGCGGTTCGCTCTGGATGCGGTAGGGCCGGCAGACCGTGCGGCCGCTGGCGACGTCGTCGATGGCCTGCAGCAGCTCGGGGAAACCTTTACGCTGGCGTGCCTCGGTCGGTACCACCGGCACGCCCAGGTCGCGCGCCAGGCGGCGCTCGTCCACCTCCAGGCCGTGGCGCCGCGCCTCGTCCATCAGGTTCAGGGCGACCACGGCGCGGTCGGTGACTTCCAGGACCTGCAGCACCAGGTTGAGGTTGCGCTCCAGGCGGGTGGCATCGGCCACGACCACGGTCACATCCGGCCGGCCAAAGAGCAGAAAGTCGCGCGCAACCTCTTCGTCGAGGCTGGTGGCCAGCAGCGAGTAGGTGCCAGGCAGGTCGACCAGTTTGTAACGATTCCCGGCATATTCGAAGCCACCTTCGGCGCGGGTCACAGTTTTGCCCGGCCAGTTACCGGTGTGTTGACGCAGCCCGGTCAGGGCATTGAAGACGGTGCTTTTGCCGACGTTGGGATTGCCAGCCAGGGCCACGACGTAGTCCCAATTGTCCATCTCGATACCCAGGCGCTGCAGGTGGGCTGCGTTGTGCGACGGGCAGGTGGTGCAGCCGGCCGGCGTCTGGCCGGCTGGCCAGGGTTCGATCCGAATCGTGCCGGGCACATCGCCGTGTTCGTTAGGCGCATCAAATTGGGGAGCAGGTACGCCCGCTGTGACCGGCTCAGGCGATGATTGGGTGGTATGCGTCATGTCAACGCCTCCGCGATACTGGTGATGTGAATGAGCTGTGCCTGTTCGCGGCGCAGGGCAATCAGCGCGCCGCGAATCCGGTAGGCGATCGGGTCGCCGCCTGGACTGCGCAGCTCCGCTTTGATCAAGGTGCCGGGCAGAATGCCCAGGTCCATCATGCGCCGCCGTTCGGACCCCCGGCAGCGGGCCGAGAGGTGCACGACCTCACCCTGCTGACCCGGACGCAGGACGGCCAGGGTGACGAAGGTTTCCGTTTCGCTGGCGGGAGGTGTACCGGTCGTCGCCAGCTCGGTCAGGGCTGCGGTGATGTTGGCGGCGACCACCGGTGCCAGCACGTGGACGTCACCATTGGCCCAGAAAGTGACGCGGTGGGGCGTGACCTCGATCACGCGCACGTCCATCCCTGGGTACAGCCCCTCGGCGACGAGCTGGGCATAGACGGTTTCCGGTTCGTCCTCGATGTGGACGATCCTCGCCGGCCGGTCCAGAGGGAGGGCATTGAGCGACTGGCCACCGTGGCTGACAAAGTTGCCTTCCGCATCAGGGATCGGGTCGCCGTGGGGGTCGTGGGTGGGGTGGCCGAGCTGCGATGACAGCTGTTCCACCTCCACCGGCTGCAGGGTGTGCTCGTAGCGTTCGGCCTGTTCGTGCCACTGTCTTTCATCGTAGCCGGTTTCGTCGGCCAGGTAACGTTCCCACAGGCGGTGCGCGCGAATGATGTGCAGCGCAGCTTCGCGACCGGTGGCCGTCAAACGAAAGTCGCCGTTGGTCACCTCGACCAGGTTGAGCGCTTCCATACGGTCGAGCAGCGTCGCCGCGACATCGGTCGAGACTTGCAGCGTCCCGGCCAGGCTTTCGAGGGTGGGCCGCCGGCCGTGCATCTCGCTCTTATGAATGTGTTTCAGGGCGTCTTCGGTGCGTACGCGCTCGCTGTTCTGCCTGGCCTGCTGCCAGCGCGACCACAGACCGCGTCGCGGCCAGAAGATCAGCCCGGCCAGTACTGCCAGCCCGAGCGCCGCACCCAGCGCCACTGCCGGATTGGGCATGGTGTCCTCCTTTGGGTATTGTTGTTCGATCCAAACCCGTTATTTTAACAGACTAATATGAATTTAAGTCTGGCCTAATTTTAGCAGGCATCATAGAGTTTGTCAAACGCTGGAGGGATTGGGGCGTGAGTTGGGTGTGGTGAATTAGGAGGGTGGCCACACAGACCGAGCGGTCATGCGAATACGTGAGGACGTTGGTGTCCACGAAATGCAGTGAATTATCAGCGCTCGTGCAGCTCGTCCCGCGCAATCGAGGGCTGGCCATGCGTCGCGAGGTCGGCAGTATGTTCCAACCAGGCCATGTGGCGCCGTTGGGCCTGGACGTACGCCTCTTCTTGTTGAACCAGTTTTTCGAGCTCGATCGTCAGCAAGCGTGAGACCGAGGTCCGTCGCGTCACAGCCAGCAGCCGGACCTTGAGCAATATGTCCTTGGGAAGCGAGAGGGTGATGTTTTGGGTTTCCATGGTGACCTCCACGTGAACGAGCGTATCACGTAATTACGTGGAATGCAAACTGGCTGTCTTCGTAGAAACTCCACAGACCCTCAAGACCAGGGGGGTCTCTCATCATCCAAACGACAATTGGAGTCGGGCTGCCTGTGGTGCCCGGCCAATACGTGGTATAGTGGCCCATACATTTTTAGAGATTGCGCAGCCGAGGAGCCTACCCATGAGCCATCACGCCGCCCACGCATCCGCCAAAAGACACACCAACCGCCTCATTGACGAAACCAGCCCCTATTTACTACAGCACGCCCACAACCCGGTTGACTGGTACCCGTGGGGCGAGGAGGCACTGACCAGGGCCAGAACCGAGAACAAACCGATCCTGCTCAGTATCGGCTACTCCGCCTGCCACTGGTGCCACCGCATGGCCCACGAGTCGTTCGAGGACCCCGAAACGGCGGCG
>JAYRNS010000236.1:0-3468 GCA_041912075.1 Anaerolineae bacterium | reverse complement strand
GTCCGTACGCCGGCCACAATCACCGGCGCGGCCAGCGGCAGCTCGACGTCACGCACCACATCCCAGCGGCCCATCCCCATGCCCTGGGCCGCTTCACGGATGGCCGGGTTGATACTGAGAATACCGGCCTGCGTATTGATCAGGATCGGTGGAATAGCCAGAATGGTCAGGGCAATCAGGGCTGGTTTGAAGCCAATCCCAATGACGGGCAGCATCACAGCCATCAGCGCCAGACTGGGAATGGCACGAACGGCTCCCACACCGTTGCTCACGACGCCCGACGCCGTCCGCTGATGGGCCGTGGCAATACCAAGCGGGATCGCGACGATCACACCGATCAGCAAGGCCACACCGCTCAACGCCAGGTGGGCGAGCACCTTATCCCAAAAATCGGCCTGGTTGGCCAGGAAGAACTGCCAGGTATCGACAAAAAGCTGCACGAGGTGTCCGTTTGTTGGCTCGTCTGGGTTCGGGAACCACCAGTTCTGCCAGCTCGTATTCATATAGTAGAATGCACAGGTTGACGTATGGCGCCATTTTCCCACAAGTTCGGGTGATTGGCAAACACATCTCGCGACAGGGCACCAGTATCTGAGGGTGCCGGCGGTTTCCGACAAATTTCTCATGCCGGGCTGGCGCCACGGCGAATGAAAATGGCACGTCTTCCGCGAGGAGTTCGCATCCCCGGTTCCAGCGCAGACAGACACGGTCACACGTGAGACGTTCGGCGCTGGAACCCCAGATGCGAACTCCGGCCACGTGGCAGGCTTGTGCCGCACCTGGGGGTGCGGCACTCGTCGGGACACCGGCTATTTTCAGGACAATGGCGTAGGATGTGCTAAAATGCCTGCGTATTGTGCGTCTAGAAGAGCAAAGTGGAGTTGAGTGACTCATGGCCGACGCATATGCCATATCACGCCGCGATTTTCTACGCAGTACCCTGACCATCACCGCCAGTGCGGCGGTGGTGGGTACGGCAGGGGTGACCGCGACCATCCTGGTCGAACGCGGCTGGCTTGACGTCAACCCGCAGACCGTGCGGCTGGCGCGCCTGGCACCGGAATTCCACGGCTACCGCATCGTCCAGTTCAGCGACATCCACATGGACGACTGGATGACACCCGCCCGCCTGGCGAACATCGTCGAGACGATCAATGGACAACAACCCGACCTGATTGCCCTCACGGGCGACCTGGTGACGCGGCATATCGACCGTTATGCGGCCAATTTGGCAGCCACGCTGTCCCGGCTGACGGCGCACGATGGTGTGGTCGCCGTGCTGGGCAACCACGATCACTGGACCGACGCCACGGTGGCAAGGCGCATTCTGTATGCGGCCGGCATCCAGGAGCTGAGCAATACCGTCTATACGCTGCGTCGCGGCACCGGCACCCTGCACATCGGCGGCGTCGACGACTATTGGCAGCAGCAGGCGCACGTCGACCTGGTCGTACAAAACCTGCCGGACGAGAGCGCGGCCATCCTCCTGGCCCACGAGCCCGACTTTGCCGACGTCAGTGCCGCCACCGGCCGTTTCGACCTGCAGCTCTCCGGCCACACGCACGGCGGTCAGGTCTGCTGGCCCCTGGTGGGACCGTTGATCCTGCCGCGGTACGGACGCAAGTATCCCCTGGGCCGTTACCAGGTGGGCGGTATGATCCAATATACGAACCGCGGTGTCGGTATGGTGCAGCCCCAGGTGCGCATCAACTGCCGGCCCGAGATAACCGTGTTTACCCTGCAGGGCGTATGATGGTCAGACGCTGGCTGTGTGGGGGGATCGCGGTTGCGGTCGCTGCCGTGTGGGTGGCGGGCTGTATACCCGCGACCCTGCCCGCAACCTCTCTCCCCACCCCCTCGCTGCCTTTGCGCACCACGGTTGTCGCGACCCCAGAAATTCCCGGTCTGGTCAGCCAGATCTTTGTGGGTATGCCGGCCAGCAACCGCCATGCCCCGACCGAGACCGCGCCCACGGACCGCGCCGTGTCGGGCGTGCAGCTCACCGATGCCGCGCTCGACCCTGCAACCGGCACCTTGTACGTTGCCGACAACCAGGCACGCATCCATGTGCTCGACTGGCCCAACGGCAGCGAGCGGGCCACCTGGCCAGGTGCCGCGCCGATGGCGCTCGACACCACCGACCAACGGTTGTACGTCAACCGTGACGGTCACGTCGTGGCGTTGGACAGCCAGCGCGGGGATGTGCTGGCTGAGTTCGACCAGCCGGGATTCCCAGCCGCGGATGGCCGGCGCAACCGGATATACATCGCCAACGCCGGCATCACGATCTATGACCGGTCGGGACAACCCGTTGGCCGGCTGGACAAGACCTTCCCCGTTCCCCAGGGGTTCAGTCCAAATCCACGCGCGGTTGCCGCGTACGTCAACCCAAACAATGGTTACCTGTTGGTCGAAATGAACAACGGTGTGCCTGGTTCCAACAACAGCACCTCCCTTCAGGTTTATGCGCCCGGCAGCGGCACACCGGTCGACGTGCCGTCGCTGTACAATTTCGTACAGAGCGTCATCTTCGACCCCACCGACGGCACCACATTCGTCAGCTACGGCGGCAAAGGCAGCGAGGCGATCCAGCGGCTGAGCGCGACCGGCCAGGAAACGGGGCGTTTGTTGGGCCGCACCGGGCTTCTCGCACTCGACGACAGCACGGGGAGTTTGCTTGTCGACTACGCGGGTGCCCTGGCACGGGTCGACGCGGCCTCCCTGACGCTGCGCGGTGTCGACGCCGTGCCTGTGCCAGCGGATCAGCTTCTCCTGGACGAGGCGCGCCGGTGGCTGGCGCTGCGCGATGAACGCAGTTCACACCTCAACATCGTAGCCTTGGACAACCTGCCTCCCCTGGCCATGCATCCGCGACCCGCAGCCACGCTGCCCGATCGACCCATGACCGATCTGCAGGCCACTGCCGATGCCCAGGGCACGGTGCTCTACAGCCGGATCGACAACCAGCTGTTTCGCAGCCGGGACGGCCAGCAGTGGGAACAGCTGCCCGTTGGTTCTTGGGAGAGTTTTGGGCAGCTGTCGATTGCTGGTCCTGGCATGCTCTATTACACCAACCAGGCGGAAGGTGGCAGCGACGGCATCCTGCGCAGCCGTGATGGTGGCGATACCTGGGAATTCCTCAACACCGGTTTGGGCGACCTGCGTTTGGCGCAGCCTGTCGTGGCGCGCGGCGCCGACGCGGCTTACGCAGGCGACCGCAGCGGCCGCCTGCTGGCCTGGCGGCCGGCTGCGCAGCGTTGGGAAGTGATCCTGGAACCTGTCAATGCTTACACGCCCCCCGGCACGCTTTCGCTGGCACCGGATGGCACTCTGCTGCTGCTGTCGTACGACCGCTGCCGGCGCAGCACGGACAGCGGGCAAACGTGGACCGACGTGCCACCGCCCGGACCCGGCGCCCAGATCGTTGGCTTTGCCGCTGACTACGCGGCGTCACCCGCGGTTTACGCG
>JAYRNS010000235.1:0-2575 GCA_041912075.1 Anaerolineae bacterium | reverse complement strand
CGTCTACGCGATGGGCGGCGAAGTCCTGTTTGCCCTCAACATCGCGGCCTTTCCCGAGAATCTGCCGGCGGAGATCATAACCGAGATTCTGCGCGGTGGCGCCGAGCAGGTCCGGCGTGCCGGCTCGGTGATTGCCGGCGGGCATACAGTCAAGAGTCCCGAACCGTTGTATGGCCTGGCGGTGATCGGCGAAGCCCATCCTGAGCGCATCTTTCGTAAGACCGGTGCACAGCCCGGGGATGTGTTAGTGCTCAGCAAACCGCTGGGTACCGGTTTGGTGACAACGGCGCTGAAGCACGAGCAGGCCATGCCTGAGCACGTCAGCGCGGCGGTGGCGAGCATGTTAGGGCTCAACCGCACGGTTGCGCGAGCCGGGCTGGCAGCGGGTGTGCGCTGTGCGACGGACATCACCGGCTTTGGTCTGCTGGGCCACGCCGTCGAGATGGCGGCCGGCAGTACGGCCGCACTCCAGTTATCGGTGTCTGCACTTCCCCTCTTACCCGGCGCCCGCGGGTACGCCGAGGTCGGCATGGTACCAGGCGGCACCCAGAGCAACCGGGCATACTATGGGCCGCAGGTACAGCTCGACCCGACGTTAACCTGGGTCGACGAATGGATCTTACACGATCCGCAGACGTCGGGCGGTCTGCTGTTGGCGGTACCGGCCGCGGGGCTGAACCAATTCATGACGGTCTGCGCAGCGACCGGCCAGGCCGTTTGGGTGGTTGGGCAGGTGGTCGACGGGCGCGGTGTGACCGTGAATACCTGATAACGTGGTTCGAGCATGACGTTGGAGATTGCGATTTCGGCCTGGAGTTTTCACGACGCCCTCTACGCCGGGCGTATGACGCAGTTCGATCTGCCTGAAATCTGCGGCCGCCTCGGTTTCGATCGTATCGAGTTCAACGACCTCTTTTGGCCACCGCCGCAGGGCAGCCGTGTACGTTATCTCCCCTGGCGGCTGCGGGGCTGGCTGACCCGACGCAATGTATGGCCAGATTTTCAGCGTCAGTGGCTGGCCAACCGGCGCACGCGCCGGCATCTGGCGACGCTGTGCCGGTTGGCGGGTGTGCGTTGTGTGGCGCTGACGCTCAACAGCGATTTTACCGGTGGGGATCCCGGACCACGTCACGCGGCGCTGTCGTACATCAGGGCAGGTCTGGCGGCGGCGCAGACGCTGGGTGCACCGGTTCTGCGTGTCACCAGTGACCGGCGTGAGCAATCGGTTGATCCCGGCCCTGGTGCGGTGGAACGGGTCATCGACGGGCTGGCGCGCGCCGCCGTGATGGCACGGGCGGCCGGCATCCGTTTGGCTTTGGAGAACCACTGGGGGTTGATGAGCGAACCGGAAACGCTGTGCGACGTCGTGCAGGCGGTCGGCTCGCCGTGGCTGGGAGTGTGCCTGGATTTGGGCAACTTTGCGCCCGAACGGCGTCTGGCAGGGGTAGAGATGTTGGCACCGCATGCCATTCATGTGCATGCCAAAGCGCAGGCGTTCACGGCCGCTGGAGAAGAGGTCAGCATTGACTATGCCGCATCGCTCGCCATGCTGCAGCGAGCTGGTTACAGTGGCCCGTTGGTGATCGAGTACGAAGGGGATGGCGACCCGGCGCAAGGTGTGTTGGGTACGCGCCGTCTTATCCAACGGTATTGGCCGGCAGGGGATGTTGTTGACACGGTATTGCCCAACCTCGCTTGACCTTCTTTTCAACTCGTGTTAAACTCTTATGTAGATTGATCCTGGCTGTACGGTCGCTGGTAGACAGAGGCGAACCGGCAGTTTGGCCGTCATGATTGTGCTGGCTGACCCAACGTGGACGCGTTACCGTACCAAGGCGGCTCGCATGGCAATGGTCGTTTTATCCCTGATGAAGACAACCACATAACCGGTAGGGAGACGGTGCACGGCACGTCGCAATGGCAAGCAGAAGCGACGCGTTGGGCACCGTTGTTGTTTTCAATGCGTACCATGCCTCCATCCTGGTAAACAGCCGGGGTCGTGAACACTCCACTGGGTGTCAAACGGCGCGCGTGCCGGTCACAGGTATAAAGTAGATGCTCTTTGCTGGCCCGTCTGCCCAAGGAGGAGGGATGATGCGCCTTGTCATCGATGCTATTTTGACCATTGCGAGCATATTCCTGGCATTCAAGCTGGAATGGCCCATTTACCTGCTGGTCATACCAGCCTATGTGCTGGCGATGAATGTTGGTCTCATTTCTTGGGGCACCAAACTTGGCCTGAGTCGGCGCGTGGAATGGGTTCTGGGTGGGTCTGTGACGGCCGCACTCATTTTTGGCCATGCCTTCTACATGACGATTCCTATAACGTTTGGGAGATCTCCCGAGACCACAGCCACACCGCTCTACAGCGCCGTCTTTGACCCCGATCGCGTTCGCGTGTTCTGGTCGATCCTGGGCGGCAGTGCCATGGCCGCTGCCTGCCTGGCTATGGTCCTGGTCGCCATCGCCTTCGCTGCTGGCTTTGCGCTGTACCACACCTCTCCACAATATCGGGGCCACGAAGATGAGGCGGCACGCAGCGGTTTGAACCTGGCGTTGGGTCTCGACAATGGTT
>JAYRNS010000234.1:0-2886 GCA_041912075.1 Anaerolineae bacterium | reverse complement strand
CCGTCCGCGAATAGGATCGCGAATACGCGAATCGGCCGTCCGCGAATAGGATCGCGAATACGCGAATCGGCCGTCCGCGAATAGGATCGCGAATACGCGAATCGGCCGTCCGCGAATAGGGCCGCGAATACGCGAATCGGCCGTCCGCGAATAGGGCCGCGAATACGCGAATCGGCCGTCCGCGAATAGGACCGCGAATACGCGAATCGGCAGTTCTGGAGTGCGGCAGCCAGGTCGGTTATTCGCGTATTCGAGAAGGTCATTCGCGGACGGCCGGCCACCGCACGCCAGGGAGCAATGACAGGAGGTACCCACAATGGCAAACATAAGCATCCACCCGGCGCGGACCGCTGATGCGGCGCCGATGTCGGCGCTGATCGGGATGTATGCCGCGCAGAACCTGATGCTGCCGCGCAGCGAGGCGCAGATTCAACGTGCCCTGGGCGATTTCCTGGTGGCTGTCGATGTCGACAACGGCCTTGAGCAGATCGTCGGCTGCGGCTCACTGGCAGCTCTGTCGCCTGAGCTTGCGGAGATTCGCTCCCTGGCGGTGGACGCCGACTACCAGGGCTACGGGCTGGGCGGACTATTGGTCGGCAAACTGGTCGATGCGGCGCTGGCGCGCGGTTTCCGGCAGGTGTGTGCGCTGACCCTGCGGCCACGCTTTTTCGAGCGCCAGGGGTTTGCGGTCGTGGACCGCTGGAACATCTCACCCAAGGTGTGGCAGGAGTGTATCTACTGCCCCAAGTTCCATCACTGCGACGAGATAGCGGTCTTCATGGAGCTGCCCGAACCTGTCGAGGTGCCGGCCGAGACGCCGGCCCACCGCAACGGTATGTTGAAACGTCTCATGTTAACGCCGCTGCGGCTGGCAATGCTGTAGGGAGCAAGGTATGCAAGCAACGCTCGTTCTGGAAGACGGCACCATCCTGCACGGCGACGGCTTCGGCGCCAACACCCATGCCGTGGCCGAAGTGGTTTTCAACACCAGTATGACGGGGTACCAGGAAGTCATTACCGACCCCTCCTACCGCGGGCAGATGGTGGTGATGACGGTACCGCACGTGGGTAACGTCGGGGTCAACCTGGAAGACGTGGAGTCAGAGCGGCCGCAGGTCGGCGGTTTCATCGTGCGCGAGCTCAGCCCGCTGGTGTCCAACTGGCGTGCCACGGCCAGCCTGTCCGACTACTTGCAGCAGCACAGGATTCCTGGTATCAGCGAGGTCGACACACGCACGCTGACCCGGCGATTGCGTGCGGGCGGTGTCATGCGTGGTGCGCTTGCCACCGATGGCACCGATGCCAGCACCCTCCTGCACCTGGCGCGCAGCTGGGAAGGGCTGGATGGCCGCGATCTGGTCCGCGAAGTAACCCGCCACGGCGTCACGTTTTGGGAGGAGGGCACGGCGCCCGGCTGGGAACGGCCTGGTTTTGTCGCGCCTACCACACCGGCCGGCGCTCCGCTCGTCGTAGCCTACGATTACGGCAGCAAGTGGAACATCCTGCGCCGGCTGACCAGCCATGGCTGCCGGGTGGCCATGGTGCCGGCCGATACACCCGCCGCAGACGTGCTGGCCATGCACCCAGACGGTGTCTTCCTGTCGAACGGTCCCGGTGACCCGGCGGCGGTGACTTACGCCGCGCAGGCGGTCCGTGAGCTCCTGCAAACCGGCGTGCCTATCTTTGGGATCTGCCTGGGGCACCAAATCCTGGGGCTGGCCCTGGGCGGGCGCACCTACAAGCTCAAATTTGGCCATCACGGCGGCAACCAGCCAGTCAAAGATACGGTGAGCGGCACGGTGCAGATCACCAGCCAGAATCACAACTATGCGGTCGATCCTGATTCGCTGCCGGCGGATGCCGAAGTCACCCACTGGAACCTCAACGATGGCACCGTCGAGGGGCTGCGTTTACGCGAGCGGCCCGTGTTTTCGGTCCAGTACCACCCCGAAGCCAGTCCAGGACCGCACGATGCCGACGAGCTATTTGCGCGCTTTGTGCAATCTATGCGAGAATACGGAGTAGGGAGTAGGGAGTAGGGGGTGAGGTATGACGCAGGTGGTGCGGGTGGCGTTGGTGGGCCTCGGCAATGTTGGCCGGGGTTTTCTTTCGCTGATGATCCAGAAACACGATGTGCTCGCCAGCCGCTATGGTCTCAACCTCAAGCTCACAGCCGTGGCCGACAGCTCGGGCGCCGTCATCGACGGGCGCGGGATCGACCCAGAAACCCTGCTGCAGCACAAAACCGCCAAGGGTGGCATTGGTTCGTTTCCCTACGGTGGAAAGCCGGGTCTGGCACCGGTCGACGTCGTGCACCGGTCCAAAGCCGACGTCCTCCTGGATGCCTCGCCCGTCAATCTGCAAACCGGACAGCCAGGTCTGGATTGTGTGCGCGCCGCGCTGCAAGAGGGCTGGCATGTGGTTCTGGCCAACAAAGCACCCCTCGTCCTGGCCTATCGTGAGCTGACGCGCCTGGCACAGAGTAAGAGCTGTCGCATCGGGTTCAGTGCAACGGTGTGTGGCGCCCTGCCAGTGGTCAACATGGGTCAGCGCGACCACGTCGCTGTGCGCTACACCAAGATCGAAGGCATCTTCAACAGTACCAGCAACTACATCCTGACCGCGATGGAAGCAGGTGAATCCTTTGCCGGTGCCGTGCACCAGGCGCAGGAAGAAGGAGTGGCTGAGACCGACCCCACCCTGGATGTGGAAGGCTGGGATACGGCCAACAAGCTGGTTATCCTGGCCAACAGTGTCCTGCATTTCCCTTGCACCCTGCCAGACGTCGAAGTGCGCGGCATTCGCGGCATCGGACCGGAAGACCTGCGCCGCGCCCGGGCGCACGGCGAGGTGATCAAGCTGCTGGCGGTGGCACTGCCGTTTGGT
>JAYRNS010000233.1:0-1879 GCA_041912075.1 Anaerolineae bacterium | reverse complement strand
GGAAGCGGGCACTCAGCCCACCACCAACGGTGCGCGGTCCTGAGTCGGCAGAAACCAACCGGCGCCCATGGCTCAAGTTCTGGTGCTGACACCCCAGCTCCCCTACCCGCCCCACCAGGGCACAACCATCCGTAATTTCAATCTGATCCGTGGTCTCGCGGTCCGCCATCAGGTCGACGTGTTGAGTCTGCACCAGCCAACCGACCCCCCGGTTGCAGCCACACCACTCGCCAGCCTCTGCCGGCGTGTGGAAACGGTGCCAGCACCCCCCTCGCGCACGCTGTGGCAGCGGTTGGGCACGACCCTCGGCAGCCGTTTGCCTGACATGGCCCTCCGCCTGGCCGGTGCCGATCAGCTGTCGGCGCAGCTGCTGGCCTGGGTGACCCACACACCCTACGACGTGATACAGGTCGAAGGGATCGAAATGGCACCCTACATGCTGTGGCTGCAAGACCAGGCGATCTGGCGCGGCGGCCGGTTACCCGGCCGCTGCCGCCTCATCTTCGACGACCATAACGCCGAATACCGGCTCCAGCAGCGCGTTGCCCTCACCGATGCCCGCCAGCCGCGGCGCTGGCCTGGCGCCGCTTACTCCTTTGTCCAGTGGCAAAAACTACGAGCCTACGAAGCCCGCGTCTGTCGCCAGGCCGACCAGGTCGTCACCGTGTCGCGCCGCGACGCGGCTGCGCTGCACGCGCTGGTGCCATCCCTCAAGGTGACGGTCGTTCCCAACGGGGTCGATCTAAAAACCTATGCACCGGATGTCATCGCGCCGCTGGCCGGGCTGCCAATACCTTCCCTGGTCTTCACCGGCAAGATGGACTACCGGCCCAATGTAGATGCCGTGCTTTGGTTTGCCCACGACATTCTACCGCTGGTACGCAGCCAGCTGCCGGACGCGCACCTGGTAGTCGTCGGCCAGCAGCCACACCCGCGCCTCGACGGCCTGCGCCAGCGCCCCGACGTCACCCTCACCGGTCGCGTGCCCGACGTGCGGCCCTATCTGGCGGCGGCCGCTGTCTGTATCCTGCCGTTTCGGATGGGCAGCGGTACACGCCTCAAAGCCCTGGAAGCCATGGCCATGGGTAAAGCGATCGTCTCGACCACCTTGGGCATCGAGGGGATCGACGTCGCCGATGGTCAGGACATGCTGATTGCCGATGATGCCCACGCGTTTGCCGCGGCTGTGGTGCGTGTGCTGGGAGATGAGGCGCTGCGGTCGCAGCTGGGGGCCAACGCCCACGCCCATGCCGCAGCGCACTACAGCTGGGACCAGCTCGTCCCGCAGCTCGAAGCCTTGTTCCCCGACGCGGCACAGCCGCTTGATCCCACGGTTCAACGTGCCGCGAGGTCGACGCTGTGAACGACCCACTGCAGTGGCCAAAGGCCCAACAGCAGGCCCTGGCCGCTCACTACCGCGCCGACCAGATGCGGCGACCGCCGCGCACGCGACGGCAGCAGGTGCGGCTGACCCTGCTGCGTCTGGCCGGCACTGTGAACCGTGGCCGACCTGGCACCCTGATCCACAACCCACCGCAGCGTATTCTACTCATCCGGCCCGACCACCTGGGCGACGTGCTCTTCAGCACCCCAGCTCTGCACGTGCTGCGCACAACCTGGCCGGCCGCCCACATCACGGCGCTCGTTGGACCCTGGAGCGCCGCCATCCTGCGGCACAATCGTGACATCGACACCCTGACGACGCTGCCGTTCCCCGGCTTCACGCGGCAGGCTGGCCCGCGCCCCTGGCACCCCTACCGGCTGCTCTGGCACGAGGCACGGCGCCTGCGCAGCGAACGCTTCGACCTGGCCATCGTCCTGCGCTTCGACCACTGGTGGGGCGCCTGGCTGGCACAGCTGGCCGGCATCCCATGGCGGG
>JAYRNS010000232.1:0-5612 GCA_041912075.1 Anaerolineae bacterium | reverse complement strand
GACGTGACCTACAACTCGAAACGATCTCCCCGATCAGGAATCACCACGTTGCGAATGCCAAGTCCCTGAATACCTTGCTGGAGCGCCAGCGCTTGTTCATTCTCTCCATGCACGAGGAAAACCTGGCGCAGCCGGGTCCGGTCCATATGTCCAACCCAGTCGAGCAGTTCGACCCGATCGGCGTGCGCACTGTAACCGTCGATGCGTTCGATGCGGGCACGGACGATGTGCTGCTCGCCGAAGATGCGCACCGGCGAAATACCATCCAGCAGCCGGCGTCCCAGGGTGTTTTCGGCCTGAAACCCCACGAACAACACGGTGTTGGCCGCATTTTCGATGTTATTGCGCAGGTGGTGCAGAATACGGCCAGCTTCCGCCATGCCCGAGGCGCTGATGATGATCGCCGATTCGCGCAGAAAATTCAATTCCTTGGACTCGCGCACATCCCGCACGTAGGTCAGGCTCTCGAAACCAAACGGGTTACGGTCACGGTCCGACTCCAGAAACTGGCGCAGCTCTTGATCGTAACATTCGGGATGGAGGCGAAACACTTCGGTTACGTTGGTCGCCAGCGGACTGTCGACGAACACGGGCAGGTGAGGAATTTCGCGCTCGTCTGACAGCCGGTGCAGGGCGTAGACGAGTTCCTGTGTGCGGCCCACGGCAAATGCGGGGATGATGACCTTGCCCCGCCGGCGATGGGTGTTCTTGACGACCTCAGCCAACCGTTCGCTGGCCTCTGCCGGCGGTTCATGCCGGCGGTTGCCATAGGTGCTCTCCATGATGACGTAATCGGCACCATCGAACACGGTTGGGTCGCGCAGAATCGCCAGGCCACGACGGCCGATGTCGCCGGAGTAGATCAACCGGCAGCGCTGGCCGGCCTCTTCCAGATCGAGCTGGATCATGGCTGAACCCAGGATGTGACCGGCATCGAAGTAGGTGGCGGTGACACCGGGGGTCACGTTGACCGGGCGCTGATAACTCACGGATGCAAACTGCTCCAGGGTGGCCACCGCATCGTTACGTGTGTAGAGCGGTGCCACGGGCGGTTCGCCGGCGCGGGCGCGCTTCTTGTTGACAAATTCGACGTCTTTTTCCTGGATGTGGCCGCTGTCCTGCAGCATCGAGGCGCACAGATCGCGTGTGGCAGCCGTGCACCAGATGGTGCCCGTGAACCCTTGTTTGGTCAGGTTGGGCAGGTTGCCGCTGTGGTCGATATGGGCATGGGACAACAGGACAGCATCAACCGTGGCCGGGTCGAATGGGAAATTCAGGTTACGTTCGTACGTTTCCGCTCGCTGGCCTTGAAACAGACCGCAGTCCAAAATGATGCGATGGCCGTTGACTTCGAGAAAGTGCAAAGAGCCGGTCACCGATCGCGTGGCACCGTAAAAAGTAAGCTGCATGAATGGGCCTCGTTGCTGAAATGGTCAAGCCGCAACCACGCGATCCCCGCCGAGGACAGCGATGATCTCGTGGCCATAGAGATGTCGTTTGTTGGGTCCAAAACCGGGGCACGTCTCGAGGTCGGCCAGGGTCGCCGGCATGTGTCGTGCGATCGCCATCAGGGTTTCGTTGGTCATCACCACATCTGGGTCGACGCCGCGGGCGATGGCCGTGTCGGTTCGCCAGGTGCGTAGGAGTTCATACCGGGCCAGGGTCTCCTCGTCCGGTCGCGTCGTGTGATGGTTGTTGTTGCGTTTCGGGGCCGTGGGTGGCGGTGCCGAACAGGCAGTGCGTATGGTTTCCAGGATGTCTGTGCCAGAACGCTGCACCAGGCTGCGGTTCATGCCACTGAGGTGGGTCAGCTCGGCCAGGGAGGCCGGCAGCTTCTGGGCCAGGGTCAGCAGCGCGTGGTCAGATAGAACCTTGAACGGTGGACGGTCCAGGGCACGCGCCTTGTCTTCGCGCCACAGGTACAGCGCTTGCAGCACGGCCTGCGATTTGGGCGCCAGGTCACGCACACCGCGCATGCGCCAGAAGCCATCTGGATCGAAGGGTTTGGCCACGTATTCCACGTCCGGCAGCCCGGCAAAGGCCTCGAGGGCTTCGGCCAGACGGCCTTTTTCCTCCAGCTCGGTCACCAGCATATCGCGCAGGGGTATCAGATAATGCGTATCCAGGCGGGCGTAAGCAAGCTGCTCGCGCGTGAGGGGACGTTTGCCCCAATTGGCGCGCTGCATCTGCTTGTTGAGCGGTACGCCAAACCGTTTGGTGAGAATCGCCCCCAAACCCACTTCGGGCCAACCCAAGATACGTGCGGCCCACAACGTATCGAAGACGTTGGCGAAGGTGAAACCGTAATCCCGTTTGAGCACGAGGATGTCGTTTTCAGCCGCATGGAAGACTTTCTGCACGTGGGACGCAGCCAGGAGCTGGCCCAGCGGTCGACTATCGAGCTCGACGGCCAGCGGGTCGATGACGTAGTCGGTCTGGGGCGTAGAGAGCTGGATCAGGCAGACCTTGTGGTAATAGGCAAACAGGCTGTTCGCTTCGGTGTCGACAGCCACGACTGGCGATGCCAGCAGACGAGGCAGTATCTGAAGAAATTGTGCCGTTGTCGTGATCAGCTGGGGAGGGGGCAGACTCCCGGATGCCTCACGGGTCAACTGGCGTACGTCGCCCCCGCGACGATGCGACATGACGAACCCCTTGGCCGAATCCACACGCACACGCGTGCGCTACCTCTGAAAGTGGGATGAAGCCTTCTGCTACAACTTGGGTGGCGAACGATTCGACCGCCGCATATTATCCTCAAATTGTCGGGGTTGTCAAAGACGCGCGCCCACAGGGGTACAGCGCACATCGCAGGGTCTTGCATTTGACACGATTCATGCTATAATTGAGACAATCTTCCGCACCCCCGCACCCGTTGGTCAAGTCTATTGGTGGACGTACTAAGGAGGTGACCCGCCCCGCCAGGGCCGGCGCACGTACGACCCGTCCGACCGGCGAATTCTCCTCTCGCCGGATCGTTCGACCTGGCGTCCAGCCAGCGCCATCCTGGCATCCAATATCCAACTTCCAACATCCAATTTCCAATTTCCAACCCCAAGCGGAGAACGAAGGAACGGTTTAGGCAATGAGACCCACCGCCGCGGGGAACCTGTCATTGGGCCGCGAGATCTAGCCCTCACGGCCCGAGACCCGGCAACCCACGGTTTGGGTCCGTCAGCGAAGCGCTTCCCGCATGTTGTCACAAAATCGGCGGGAATTCACACGCATACGGACCCTTGGCGACCGCAAAGTTCTGTCCTTTGTCCTCTAGCTCCCATGACACTCACAAAGGAGTTCATCTTTCATGGCTAGTGTAACGTACGATCATGTCTACAAGCGCTGGGGCGACGTAACGGCGGTCAACGACCTCAACATCGAGATCGAGGACAAGGAATTCCTGGTCTTCGTCGGACCGTCCGGCTGTGGCAAGTCGACCTCCTTGCGTCTCCTGGCTGGCCTCGAGGAAATCTCGGACGGGCGCATCCTGATCGGTGACCGCGTCGTCAACGACGTACCGCCCAAGGACCGTGACATCGCGATGGTGTTCCAGAGCTACGCGCTCTACCCGCACATGTCGGTCTACGACAATATGGCCTTTGGCCTCAAGCTGCGCAAGAAACCCAAGGCCGAGATCGACGATCGCGTGCGCAAGGCGGCCGAGATCCTGGGCATCACCCAGCTGCTGGACCGCAAACCGAAACAGCTTTCCGGTGGTCAGCGGCAGCGTGTGGCTGTGGGTCGTGCCATCGTGCGCGAGCCGCAGGTCTTCCTCTTCGACGAGCCGCTGTCCAACCTGGATGCCAAACTGCGTGTCCAGACGCGTGCCGAGATCAGCAAACTGCACCGCCAGCTGGGCACGACCTTTATCTACGTGACGCACGACCAGGTCGAAGCCCTGACGATGGCGACGCGCATCGCCGTGATGAAGGACGGCCTCTTGCAGCAAATCGACACGCCGCAGCAACTGTACGACCACCCGCACAACATGTTCGTCGGCGGTTTTATCGGCAGCCCATCGATGAATTTCTTCGATGCCACGCTCGTCGAAGCCGATGGCAAGCTGATGGTCGACGGCGGCACCTTCCGGCTCGAGGCCCCGCCCGACCAGGCCGATGCCCTGCGCCAGCACAAAGGCAAACAGGTCATCTTTGGCGTGCGGCCCGAGGACATTCACGCCAAGCAGTTCTCACCGCCGGACATCTCACCGTCGTACATGAAGGCCGAGGTCGATGTGACCGAGTTGATGGGTAACGAGATCTATCTCTACCTGCTGACTGGCAAGAAACAGTTCGTCGCACGTGTGGACCCACGTACCCAGGCCAAACCGGGCGATACGATCGAGCTGGCCGTCAATATGGACAACACCCATTACTTCGATCCCAAGACCGAAGTGTCACTGCTGAGCTAAGGCCGGCTCGGCTGGCTTTTAGTGAAACCACCAAGTCACCATGACACCGAAAAACCATAAGCGCGGTGTCTCGGTGCTTACCAAAAAACTTCCCGGTGTTGAGGAGTCCGCACCCCCAGGTGCGGACTCGTCTTCATCAAGACGCCGTGCCGCACTATGTTCCAACGCCGACGGGCAGTTTTGGCGCAAGCTTCCTTTAGCGTTGGAACTAGGGCGTGCGGCACTCGTCGGGGCCAAGTTTCCTGTGGGAAACATGAGGCCTCTGGCCTAACGAGCGGCTTGGTGGTGCTTTTTTGGCGAGCCTCCTATGACCCACGTACCCGTCACCGTCATTGCCACCGTGCTCAACGAAGGGCCGGCTGTGCGCCGTCTGTTGGACAGCCTGGTCGAACAGAGCCGGCCAGCCGACGAAGTGGTCATTGTCGACGGCGGCTCCACCGATGACACGGTGTCCATTCTCCAGGGCTATACGGCCCAGCTCCCGCTGCGCATTCTCGTCGAACCGGGTGCTAACATCTCGCAGGGGCGCAACCGGGCGATTGCCGCTGCGCGTCATGCAGTGATTGCTTCGACCGATGCTGGAGTACGGCTGGATGCGGGCTGGCTGGCGGCGTTGATGGCCCCGTTCGAGCAGGCCAATCCGCCGGCGGTGGTATCGGGGTTTTTCGTCGCCGACCCGCACACGCCGTTCGAGGTGGCGATGGGCGCTACCGTGCTGCCCAATGTCGAGGACATCGACCCGGCGACCTTTTTGCCTTCCAGCCGGTCGGTGGCCTTCAGCAAGGCAGCCTGGGAAGCAGCCGGCGGTTACCCGGAATGGCTCGACTATTGCGAAGACCTGGTCTTCGACTTCAACCTGCGCCGCGTCGCTGGGCCGTTTGGCTGGGCGCCGGATGCCGTCGCGCATTTTCGACCGCGTGGCGCGCTGCGGTCGTTCTTCAGGCAGTACTACCGCTATGCGCGCGGTGATGGCAAAGCCGACCTGTGGCGCAAGCGGCACGCCATCCGTTACCTGATCTACCTGGTCGTGCTGCCGGCGCTCCTGGGTCACGCCCTGGCCGGCCGCGGGGCGCGCTGGCTGGGCTGGTTGGGTCTGGCGGCCGGTGTCTTTGCCTACTGCCGGCGTCCCTGGCAGCGCCTGGCCGCGGCATGGGGTGATCTGTCCACCCCCGACCGCGTGCGCACCGCCCTGTGGGTGCCGGTG
>JAYRNS010000231.1:0-4113 GCA_041912075.1 Anaerolineae bacterium | reverse complement strand
GTCGGGGTTGGTGTGCAGCAGAAAGTGGATTTCGTGATAATCCAGAATCCAGGTCACGTCGGGATCGATGCCGTAATTGTTGACCAGGTACTCGGCGAAGCGCGTGATCAATTCAGATGTCGTGTATTCGCGGGCGTGGATCGCGCCGTTCATGAAGAACTTCGGCTTGGGACCGGGGATGGCGGAATTCGTCAACACCAGGACCTTCATGTCATAGCCGCCCAGGCCCACCGTCTTCTGCCAGGAGTCGCCAACGTCGATGAACGTCGCCAGCTGCGGGTGATTGGTCACGATGTTCTGCGCCGAGGCGAACGTCTCCTCCACGGTGCGGTAACAGGGGTAACCCGGAATACCATCGATCTGGTCGGGCAGCATCTCTGGCTTCTGGTTGAATTTGGCCGTTTCCTTGGCATCGATCTCGACCCTGAAACCGAGCGCCTGCAGGGTGCCCAGGTCTTGCGGATCGACGGCCGCCAGGACGTACTTCTCCGTCTTGTTGTTGTATTCAAAGACATCGAAGTCGGACAGCTGGGCCAGTTGGGACGGATCATCATAGTAGATGCGGACGACCACTGGATTGGTGGACCCCTGGGATGCCTGCGCCTGATCGCCCGGGGTTGCACCGGCCGGCATCACTACAGCAGACAAGAGTATAAACAGGCTCACGAGGGTCAAAGCGATGCGTCGCGTTACGGGTGGACGAGCCATAGAATCTCCTCACTCGAATGGTCTCTCCGTAAGGCTGGGGCTGGCCACGAAGGGTAGGATCGAACCGTTCTATTTTAACACCAAGGCACCAGGATACCAAGATTATCGAAGAAGTGTTGCGCACCCTGCACCGGGCGACACTGCGACACGCCGATTTTGTGGCCATGCGCAAACGTGATACAATCGAACAGGTATTCTGTGACCAACACCAGCAACCTCATGACATCAAATCGACTCATTGCGCTTGTCGTTAGGAAAATCTCCGTTTCGGAGCAACCAACTGACTTCGCCTTCTGGCAAAGCCAGCCCTACGAGACGCGGCTGGCTGCGTTAGAGCAGATTCGACGTGAATTCCACGGCTGGGACGATGAAACTGAACCGCGACTCCAAAGAGTTCTTTCAGTCACTCAACGCCAACCCCCAATCCCTAACCCCCGCGTCCGATTTGACAAACCGCGTCATAACCGATACAATTCCCGCACGTACCCGCACCACAACTGGTTCTGGCGAATCGAGGTAGCCGTGACGGCCTTAGCCTTGTCTCTTGTTGTGATGATTAGCATCAAGCTCCTCGCCGTATCGATTCGGCGACCGGAGCCAATTCCTGTTGGGAGGCGGGTGCGGTAGGACTGAACCTACCTTGCGAGGCAGCAACGGACCTTCCCAACGGGAAGGTTTTTTGTTACCTGGCTCCGACCGACAAACCGACTGCTCACACTGCCCGTGAGCCCCGAACCAGGATACGCTGCAGCGCTGCCGGCGATCCTTCCGGCACTGATGCCATCGCACGCAACGAAGCCCTTTCTGCGACGACGTATGTCCTCGCAGTGAGGGCTTTTTTAAGCCGTTATCGAAAAGGAGACATTGCCATGCAAATGACAGGTGCACAAATCGTGTGGGAGATCATGGTCCGCGAAGGGGTCGACCTGGTCTTCGGTTATCCCGGCGGGGCCAACTTGCCAATCTACGACGCGATGGTCCAGTTCCCAGTGCGCCACATCCTGGTGCGCCACGAGCAGTGCGCGGCGCACATGGCCGACGGCTATGCCAGGGCCACTGGTAAGGTGGGCGTCTGTATGGCCACTTCCGGCCCCGGCGCCACCAACCTCGTCACCGGCCTCGCCACCGCGCTGCTGGATTCGATACCGATCGTCGCCGTCACCGGCCAGGTATCCACCCATCTGCTCGGTGGCGATGCGTTTCAAGAGACCGACGTTGCCGGTGTAACCCTGCCGGTGACCAAACACAACTACCTGGTGACCGACGTGCGTGAGCTGGCCCAGGTGATGCGTGAGGCGTTCTACATTGCCCGCGAGGGACGCCCCGGTCCGGTTCTAGTCGACATCTGCAAGGACGTTCAGAACGCCACCACCGAGTTCGTCTACCCGGAAAAAATCGTGCTGCCCAGCATGACCCGTCCGAAGCCAGCTGTCAGTCAGGCCATCCGCCACGCGGCCGAGATCATCAACCAGGCCGAGCGGCCGCTGGTGCTGGCTGGCCACGGTGTGCAGATAGGGCATGCCGAACAGGAACTGCTGGCGTTGATCGAAAAGGCTGAGATCCCTACGGTGACGACACTGCTGGGCATCGGTAACCTGCCCGAAGCCCATCCCCTCTGCCTGGGTATGGGCGGGATGCACGGGGAAGCCACCACCAATCACGCCGTTCAGACGTGCGACGTGCTGATCGCCGTGGGTATGCGCTTCGATGACCGCATCACCGGGCGCCTGGATCGTTTTGCCCGCCAGGCCCGGGTGATCCACTTCGAACTCGATCCGTCCGAGGTGGGCAAAAACGTCAAACCCGACGTGGCGGTGGTCGGTGACTGCAAAGACACGCTCGATGCCCTGCTGCCACTGATCGAGCCGGCGCGCCATCAGGCCTGGCTGCAGACGATCCGCTCCTGGCAGGACGACACCCTGGCGCGCGACATCGTGCAGGCCGAAGTGGACGACCTGATCCCGCCGTACGTGATCCGCGAGCTGTGGCACGTCACCAAGGGTGCCGGTTACGTCGTGACCGACGTGGGTCAGCACCAGATGTGGGAAGCCCAATACTACATCCACGAACGCGCCCACCAGCTCCTGACCTCGGGCGGTCTTGGCACGATGGGTTTTGCCCTGCCGGCTGCCATGGGGGCCAAGCTGGCCCACCCTGACCAGCCCGTGTGGGCGGTGGTGGGCGATGGGGGCTTTCAGATGACGCTGCAGGAGCTGGGCACGATGATGCAGGAACACATCCCGGTCAAGATCGCCATCATGAACAATGGTTTCCTGGGTATGGTGCGCCAGTGGCAGCAGTTCTTCTACGAGAAACGTTACGCGGCGACGCCCATCCTGAGCCCCGACTACGTCAAGCTGGCCGATGCCTATGGCATCCCTGCACAGGTCGTGGAACGCAAGGAAGACGTGGCCGAAGCCATCCGCACCGCCATGGCAACCGATGGTCCGTACCTGATCGACTTCCGGGTCAAAGAAGAGGTCAACGTTTATCCCATGGTGGCACCTGGCGCAGCCGTGGATGACATGATCCGCCGGCCGCATGCCGTGGTCCAGGAATACAGCGGCGTGCAGCCGAGCTGGTAAGCAGGAGGAAGAAGGGAGATCACCATGAAACACACCGTGGTGGCCTGGATGGAAGACAAACCAGGCGTGCTAAACCGGGTGGCCGGCATGTTCCGGCGCAGGAATTTCAACATCGAGAGCCTGACCGTCGGGCACAGCGAGACCAAGGGTATCTCGCGTATGACCTTCGTGGTCGACGGTGACGAGCGCATGGTGGACCAGTCGGTCAAACAGCTCGAAAAGATCATCAACGTCTATCGCGCCGAAAACATCACCGACAAGCCGGCCGTGTTCCGTGAGCTGGCCCTGGTACGGGTGCGTGCCGAAGGCGGTACACGTTCGGAAATCGTCCAGCTGGCCGACATCTTTCGCGGTCGTATCGTCGATGTGGCGCTCGATTCGATCGTCGTCGAAATCACCGGCCCGGAAAATCGGGTCAATAGTTTCCTCGACCTGATGCGCAATTTCGGCATCCTCGAAATGGTGCGCACTGGCCGCGTCGCCATGGCCCGCGGCAGCGGCAGCGTCACCCGCGACGTGGAAGTGACGCCTGGCTGGAACGGCAACGGTAACGGCAACGGGTATCACGGCCCGGATTATGACACGGCAGGAGATTAGGACTTCATGGCAACGATCTATTACGATGCAGACGCCGACCTGAACCGGCTGGCCGGTCGCAAGATTGCGGTCATCGGTTATGGCAGCCAGGGTCATGCGCATGCCCTCAACCTGCGCGATAGCGGGTGTGACGTGCGCGTCGGCCTGTATGCTGACAGCCGCAGCTGGCCCAAGGCAGAAGCCGCTGGCCTGACCGTGCGCACGGTCGAACAGGCGGCGGCCG
>JAYRNS010000230.1:0-2047 GCA_041912075.1 Anaerolineae bacterium | reverse complement strand
CGATCAGCGCCAGTGTCAGCACACCGATCACGGTGGTGGCGGGGTCGATTTGATTCGGCCGCAGCAGCAGGTCCAGCGCACGCGCCACCGGCCCGGCAAAGGGGCTGCGGTAACCGGTCAGGTCGCCCAACTGGCCCAGGATGATCAGCACGGCCACCCCGTTGAGGAAGCCGGTCATCACCGAGTTGGAGACGAAGCGCACGATGAAGCCCAGCCGCAGCAGCCCGGCCAACAGTTGGATCACCCCCACCAGCAGCACCAGCATGGCCAACGCCTGTGTCCGTTGGTCGACCGGGATGGTCGCCAGGGCCGACCCAGCCGCCACCGACAGCGCGCCGGTGCTGGACACATTCATAAAGACCGAGCCGGTGAAGAGCGCACCGACCGGCACGGCCACCATCAGCGTGTAGATGCCCAGCACCGGGTTGACCGTCGCCAGCACGGCGTGGCCCATGGCCTGGGGTACGTTGACGATGGCAAAGGTCAGGCCGGCGATCAAGTCCGATTTTAGATTGGAGCGCTCGGGGCGCAGCGCCTGTAGGGTGGTGTCAATACCAGATCGCATCTTCGTTATCGCACAGATGGCGTCTTCGGCGACGGAGACGTCGAAGATGCCATCTGTTTTTTCGCTAATAGTCGAAACTCTGCTCCATCTTCTTCATCACGTCGTCTACGGTGAAGCTCGCCGGCTTCATGCGCGGCGGAAACTCCTTGAAAGTCCCCAGGAACTCGCGTACGATGTACTGCGCGGCGTAGGTCAGGTAGACGCGGTCGATCAGCCAGTCCCAGTAGGTATTGGAGGTGATGTCGGCCCGCTCGAAGGGGTCGGTGCGCAGGTTGAAGATCTTGGGCACACGCAGGAAGGTAAAGGGCTCGGCCCAGATCATCACCGTGCCCTGGACGCGCTGCTCGGCGAAGACGAACTTCCAGTTGTCGTAACGCAGCCCGACCAGGTCGCCGTCGTCGGAGAAGTAGATGATCCCTTGGCGCGGCCCCTTATCCGTCTGGCCGGTGAAGTAGGGCAGGAAGTTGTAACCGTCGATGTGGACTTTGAAGTGCTTGTCGCCAGCCTGGTGGCCCTGCTTCAGCTTTTCAATGATCTGCGGCTCGCCGGCGGCGGCCAGCAGGGTGGGCAGCCAGTCGGTATGGCTGATGATCTCGTTGGAGACGACACCCGCCGCGATCTTGCCGGGCCAGCGCACCATCTCCGGCACGCGGAAGGCGCCCTCCCAGTTGGAGTTCTTCTCGTTGCGGAAGGGGGTCATCGCGCCGTCGGGCCAGGTGTTCATGTGCGGACCATTGTCGGTCGAGTACATGACAATGGTGTCGTCGGCGATGCCTAACTCGTCCAGCAGGTCCAGCACCTGGCCCACGTGCTTGTCGTGCTCCACCATCACGTCGTGGTAAAAGGACTGCCAGCGGCCGGCCTGGCCCAGCACGTGCTCGGGCGGGTGAACGCGGAAGTGCATCCAGGTGGTGTTGAACCACACGAAGAACGGTTGCTCGTCGTCATGGGCGCGCTTGATGAAGTCCTGCGCGGCGGCCAGGAACTCGGTGTCGACCGTTTCCATGCGTTTTTTGGTCAGCGGGCCGGTGTCCTCGATGCGCTGCTGGCCGACGCGGCCCCAACGCGGGTGTTCGGTGGGGTCGTCCTCTGCGGTCGCCCAGGTGTGCAGCACGCCGCGCGGCCCGAAGATATTCTTGAAGTTGGGGAAGTCGGCCTCGGGCGGGTAGTCCACGTTCTCTGGCTCCTCCTCGGCGGTGAGGTGATAGAGGCTGCCGAAGAACTCGTCGAAGCCGTGGGCGGTGGGCAGGTACTTGTTCTTGTCGCCGAAGTGGTTCTTGCCGAACTGGCCGGTGGTGTAACCCAGCGGTTTGAGCAGCTCGGCAATCGTCGCGTCTTCAGCCTGCAGGCCAATGTCCGAGCCAGGCATGCCGACCTTGGTCAGGCCGGTGCGGTAGGGGTTCTGCCCGGTAAGGAACGCGGCGCGGCCGGCGGTGCAGCTCTGCTGGCCGTAGGAGTCGGTGAAGCGCATGCCTTCGTTGG
>JAYRNS010000229.1:0-1949 GCA_041912075.1 Anaerolineae bacterium | reverse complement strand
GAGGAGGTGGCGTCGATCCGCGAGCGCTGGGCAGCGCTCACCAACGAAAAGCTGCAGGAGCACGGCCACGAGGCGCGCGTCGATCACCGCAGCCTCGAGGCGCAGGGCATCGACCGTGAGCCCACGCGCCACCTCGGGCCCGCGCTCACCAACATGCAGCGCCGTGGGCTCGACACCGAGGTCGGCTGGCGCGTGCAGGCCGAAGCGAAGGAGCGCCTCGAGCGCGCGGCCGAGCTCGGCCGGCTGGAGCGCGAGGCGGCCACGGTCGAGCGGTCGATCCTCGTGCTTGATGGCGACATTCGGAGCGCCCTTGAGGCGCGGGACGCGCAGCAGCGCGGTGTCACCCCGGACCGAACCGCGACCCACGATCGGGACGCGGCACGCAGCGCTGCGCGCGACCGCTGGCTGGACTACCGGGAGGGGAAGGACGCCAACGAGAATAAGGGCGTGGAGTCAACGCGTAACGAGGAGAAGGGCAGGGATACTCCTGATGACGACTTTTCGCTCTAGGGTCATGCGCCGGAAATAGTCCGGCAGAATGCAGGACTGAAGGAATTTAGGCGACCGACGCATGCCCTTTTACCAAGTTCTGATTGCCACTGAATCTGAACCCGGCAAATTGCGCACTGTTCTTACCGACTTGTCCAAGGCGCAGCTGCTCGCGCAATTCGTCCAGCCATACCGCAAGGGACTGGACCTGGTCTGTGGGAACGAGATTGTGTCGTTGGCTTCGCTGCGTAGAGTTCACATTGTTCGCACTGAGCGCACTGACGAGCAAGAACGGAGCGCGCTGAGCGAAAAGAGCTTGAAGGAAATCGAGGCAATCAACCGCGCGGCGGACGGCCTCGTATTTCTCAATCCTGGACGCGGCTTCGAACCGGAAGACATTCTCGAGGTCGGTGCAGATGTAACGGCCGAGTTTATCTCTGGCCCACCTGGCAGTGCTCCGGGACTGCAGAGGGTCTTCCGCTTGCTGAGCAACCAATGGGTCGTCGCTGTGGGTGCCGGGTTGATAGTCGCTGGCATCGTTTGGTGGCTTGGCTGGAGTTGACCGGTGCAGCCAATTTCAATGTCTGGCCACAAGCCATGAAACGTCACGAGTTCCGCGATAACTGGCCCGCGCCGGACCCATATTTGTTGGAACTTGGGCGCATGACCTCTATCTGGGGCACGCTTGAGTCGGCGGTGAACATCGCCATCAGCAAGCTGGCCGGCTATTCGAGACCCTTGGATTTTCGAGCCTTGGTGATTGTCGCGCACTCGAATTTTCAGCAGCGCGTTGACATCGTTTCGACACTGTGTGAGCAGCTTGCACCCGAGTATCCCAACCTTGCCTCGTACAAGCAGGTCATTGCCAAGATCGAAGCCGCGCAGAGGGTGCGAAACAAATACGCCCACAACGCCGTGATCACGAACGATGAGACCGGCCAGGTACAGGTTTCCTTCGTCTCCGCACGCGGCAAGTTAAAGACCACGATTGAGAACGTTCAATTGGCTGATATCAAGGAAGCGACGGCAAAGATTCACGAGGCGATGTGTGATCTGCACACGCTTGTCACTGGGAGTGAAATCAAACCGATTTGGGATCGATAGAGTACGGCCTCATTCGAGACGAACGCGGAACAGCAGCCGATCATGGCTGGTTGGCTGTTAGGAGTGTCATCGGGCTGATACTTCCAGCGCATAAACGCATTTCCGCACAAACCCACCACAAATTCGCCTTGATCCCAGCCCAGACCTCTGCCGTACCCTGACCGATCACAGGGACGCCAAAGCGCGAGGGGAGCGTGGAGGGGCCGACGGCCGTACTCGAGGGGTTCACGCACGGCGGACCGGCAGCCGTCGGCGCGTGGCTCGTCGTGATCCTCGGAATGTGGGCCGGCCTGTGGCTGCGCGGCGCACCGCGCGGACGCTACCTCACCGCACCGATCACCGCGGCCATCGTCGCG
>JAYRNS010000228.1:0-3335 GCA_041912075.1 Anaerolineae bacterium | reverse complement strand
CTCGCAGCTGCTGCGCGAGCACACCCTGCGCGATTTTGCCGAGATGTACCCCGAGAAATTCAACAACAAGACCAACGGCGTGACGCCGCGGCGTTTCATGCGCCTGTCCAACCCGCGGCTGTGTGCGTTGATCGACGCCAGGATTGGTGGGGGCTGGCTGAACGACCTCGACCGGCTGGCCGGGTTGGAGGCGTTCGTTGACGACCCTGCGTTTCGCCGGGCCTGGCGCGCAGTCAAACAACAAAACAAGGAAACACTGACTGCAGTCATCCAGCGGCGAACCGGTATCCAGGTCGATCCCAACACCTTGTTCGACATCATGGTGAAGCGTTTGCATGAGTACAAGCGCCAGCTGCTCAAAGCCCTGCACATCATCACCCTCTACCAGCGGATCCAGGCCGACCCGACGATCGACGTGCCGCCGCGTACCTTCATCTTCGGTGCCAAGGCCGCACCGGGGTACCGCATGGCCAAGCTGATCATCAAGCTGATCAACAGCGTGGCCGAGGTCGTCAACAACGATCCCGACGTCGCTGGCCGGCTCAAGGTCGTTTTTCTGCCTAACTTCAACGTCAACCTGGGCGAGCGCATCTACCCCGCCGCTGACCTTTCGGAGCAGATTTCGATGGCCGGCAAGGAGGCATCGGGTACGGGCAACATGAAATTTGCCCTGAATGGTGCGCTGACGATTGGTACCCTGGATGGGGCCAACATCGAGATTCGTGAGCTGGTCGGCGCCGAGAACTTTTTCCTCTTCGGGCTGACAGCCGATGAAGTCATGACGCTCAAGGCCCACGGTTACAACCCGCTGGAATATTACATGCGCATCCCCGAGCTCAAGCGGGCCATCGATGCCATCGCCAGCGGTGCATTTTCGGGCGGTGATCGAGCCCTGTTCCAGCCTATCGTTGCCTCGCTGATTACCAATGACGAGTTTCTGGTGTTGGCAGATTACCAGGCTTACATCGAGACAGCCGAGCAGGCCGCACGGCTGTACTACGCAGACCCTGACCGGTGGACGCGGATGTCGATCCTGAATACGGCGCGCTGCGGCTTCTTCTCGTCGGACCGGGCCATGCGGCAGTACTGCGCAGAGATCTGGCACGTCGAGCCGGTGCGCGTCACTTGACCACGGAGAGCGCACAGATCACAGAGAAATCAAAATGGTCTGATTTCCGAAAAGTGGGGCGATGTGATATACTCGCCCCCATTATTGAGGAGAACTTCGGCGGACGTGAGGAGAGGTCCGATGCAAGCAAACGGCAATGGTCATGGTGCCAAACTTGTGCAGCCCCTGGTTGGCATTCCCAGTGCGCGCGACCGCTCAACGCGCTATTTTGGTTTGTCGATCTACATTCAGAACCGTATGTACGTCCAGGGTGTGACGAAGGCTGGCGGTGCGCCCATCACCATTCCGCTTGAGCTCGACGAAGTAACGCTGCGTACGATCTACGACAGCCTCGATGCGGTGTTTCTTCCCGGTGGGGAGGATATCGACCCCAGCCTGTACAATGAAGAACCTCATGAGCTGCTGGGATCCGTGGACAAAGAACGCGACCGTACCGAGTTTTTACTGGCCAGTTGGGCGATGGCCGACAACAAGCCGATCTTGGCTATCTGTCGCGGTGCGCAGGTGATGAACGTGGTGGCTGGTGGCTCACTGTACCAAGACATCACAGCCCTGCGGCCCAATTCGGAGAAACACGACTACTTCCCGCCTCAATTCGAGCGTTTCCGGCTCAGTCACGAGGTCGAAGTCGATGCCGCCAGCCGGCTGCACGAATTGATGGGTGATCACGGTGCCGTCAACAGCATGCACCACCAGGCGGTCAAAGACCTGGCACCCACGCTGCGCGCGGTGGCCTGGGCGCCCGACGGGGTGGTCGAAGCAGTGGAAATGGCCGCACACCCCTTCGCCCTGGGTATTCAATGGCACCCCGAAGAGCTGGCCCCGCGCGACGATCCGGGCATGATCCGCGTCTTCCGCGCCTTCGTCGAAGCTGCACGCCAGACGCGTTTCGAGCGGCGTTAGAATGGCGGGTGTGATTGGGTTGTTCGATTCGGGGGTTGGCGGGCTTTCGGTGTGGCGAGAGGTGGCCACGGCCCTGCCGGACTCCGGGCTGATCTACTTTGCCGACCAGGCGTACTGCCCCTATGGTTCACGCACGCTGGAAGTCATATGGGACCGCGCCGAGCGCGTGGCCCGTTTTTTGTGGCAGCAGGGCGCTGATCTGCTGGTGGTGGCCTGCAACACGGCTTCAGCTGCCGCGTTGACCCATCTGCGCAGGACTCTGCCAATACCGATCGTTGGTATGGAGCCGGCACTCAAACCGGCTGTCGAACGAACACACAGTGGCCGGGTGGCGGTCATGGCCACGCCGGCGACGTTCCAGGGCGAGCCGTTTGCCCGTTTGATGGCACGTTTTGCCCATGGGGTCGAAGTCGTGCTGCAGCCGTGTCCTGGTCTGGTGGAACGGGTCGAGCACGGTGACCTGAACGGCCCGCATACGTACCAGCTGCTGCATGACTACCTGGATGATCTGCCCAGTCGCGGCGTGGATGAGCTCGTGCTCGGCTGCACGCACTACCCCTTCCTGCGTCCCGCCATCGAACAGATCGTCGGCGCGACGATCCAGGTCATCGACCCCGCGCCCGCCGTGGCCCGCCAGGTGCAGCGGGTGTGGCAGGAACTGGCACTGCCCACTACTCGATCTGACATACCCCCGCGCTGGCGCTTCGTCAGCAGCGGGGACCCCTCGATCTTGCAGGGCCAGCTGTGGGATCTGCTGCAGGTTCCGGCAGACGTCGAGTTCGCAGCGTTGGACGTGATCACCGCATAGAACGCATAGATCACAAAGAATTTTCAATTCCCAAATTTATCCCAAACCTAGGCTTGGGATAAATTTGGGATATTTTGTGGTCGTGGGCCTTACTTCAGGACGTAGTAGGTGCCTTTTTTGTCGCCGACCTTGAGCAGCACACCCTTATCGACCATGTCGGCCAGGTCGAGGCGCAGCGTTTCGGTTGAGACGTCGGGGCACAGCTCACGGTAGTCACGGTTGGTAATGCGGCCCGACTGCTGGATGTACTGGATGGCACGGGCCTGGCGTTCGTTCATGTTGTCGCGCCACACCGGCATCGTGCGCGCCGTTTGCGCATTTTTCAGGGTGACGGTGAAGGCGTACGGTGTCGCCCGAAACACGGGTTGGGGATGGCCGTTCTTGACCATGTCCTCGATCATGCGGTCGACGCCGAGACCGAGTTCTTCGATGTAGCCCCACTGGAAAAGCCCGTTGACCAGGCGGGGGTTGCGGCTGAAGTGTTCCTCGACGATG
>JAYRNS010000227.1:0-11470 GCA_041912075.1 Anaerolineae bacterium | reverse complement strand
CTGCGTGACCGGCGAACAGTCATGCGGACCGTGCCGGGGACGACGCGGGAAGTTGTCTACGTCCCCGGCACGGTCCACAAGCTGCGTGACCGGCGAAGGGTCATGCGGGACCGTGCCGGGGACGTCGTGAGAAGAGGAGAAAACTATGAACTACCGTCGTTTTGGCCGGACCGGCTGGCGGGTGAGCGAGATCGGTTACGGCATGTGGGGCATGGGCGAGTGGACCGAATCGGACGACCAGGAGTCACTGGTCGCCTTGCAGCGGTCCGTCGACCTGGGATGCAATTTCTTCGATACCGCCTGGGCGTACGGCGCGGGTCATAGCGAAGGTCTGCTGGGCCAGATCGTGCGTGCCAACCCCGACAAAAAGCTCTATACGGCCACCAAGGTTCCACCCAAGAATCGCAAGTGGCCCAGCCGCCGCACCTACACGCTCGACGACTGCTATCCACCCGATTACATCGAGGAGTACGTCCACCGCAGCCTGACAAATGCCGGCCTTGATTCCTTCGATCTGGTACAGTTTCACACGTGGGAGGACGGCTGGCTCGCCGACGACCGTTGGGCGGTGGCGGTGGATGGCCTCAAACGACAAGGGTTGATCCACGCGGTTGGCATCAGCCTCAACCGTTGGGAGCCGTGGAACGGTGTGCAGACCGTGCGCAGCGGGCTGGTCGATGCCGTGCAGGTGATTTACAATATCTTCGACCAGAACCCGGAAGACGAACTGTTCCCGGCTTGCCGGGCGCACGACGTGGCTGTGATTGCGCGCGTGCCGTTCGACGAGGGCACGCTCACCGGCACCCTGACCACAGACAGCACCTGGCCGGCGGGTGACTGGCGCAACAGCTACTTCGTGCCACAAAACCTGATCCCAGCCGTGGCGCGGGCCGATGCGCTGAAACCGCTCGTGCCGGCTGGCTCGACGATGGCGGAGATGGCGCTGCGTTTTATCCTCAACAACCCGGACGTGAGCACGATCATTCCCGGCATGCGCAAGCTGCACCACGTCGACGCCAATCTGGCGGCGAGTGTCGCGGGTCCATTGCCGGTGGATCTTCATGCGGTGCTGCGCACCCATCGTTGGGATAGAGAACCGACGTCCTGGTCGCAGTAGCACAAACAAAAACAGGGGGCACGCCGCGCGTGCCCCCTGTTTTGTATAACCGACTTATTCGTTTGCCTCTTCCAACAGCGCCTTGGCGCCCTCGATCCAGCGCTCGAACGCCGGCCGGAAGTGGCCCGGTGTTTCGATCAGCGATTCCAGCTGTTCGACTGTGGCCTCGGCCAGGGCACGGTAGGTGTAGATCCCCGCCTCGTACAACCGCTGCTCGTACGTCTGCGAGATGCCAGGTACTTTCTCGAAATCGTCGATGCGGTGACTCGACCAGACGTGGCCGATGCTGTTGCTGGATTGGGCCAGGTTGAAGGCCGACATGCGAATCCCCTCGGCATCGGTCATCGCGCGTCGGGCACCCACCCGCAGGACTTCGAAGAGCTCATCGTCGCTCAAGTTGGCGACTTCCCAATAGGTGCCAATGCCAGCCTGGTACAGACGGTCTTCGTAGGTCGAGCCGATGCCTTCGATGTTGGTCAAGTCCTGCGGTTGCGACGTGCTCAGCGGCTTCATGCCCAACATGAATGCAGCGCGCATGGCACCCGCCTTGAGATTGGTTACCGTGGGTGAGAGCACCACTTCAGGCTCGGCGGCCACCTCGGCCGCTTCACCTTCTGCTACCTCAGCTGCTTCACCCTCCGTCACCTCCGCCGTTGCAGCCTCCTCGAGTGCGCTCGTGTCTGCGGCACGCTCGCCTTCAGCCGTGGCGACCTCGACGGGCGGTTCTGCCCTCACTGCACTCGCAGCCACAGCCGCGGCCAGCTCGGCACGTGCATCGTCGAGTTCGGTGGTGCGTTCTTGTAGGGCGGCCTCGAGCGTCATCTTGTCGATCTGGCCGGCGTCGATCTCGGCTTGCAGGCTTTCCACGCGTGCTGCCAGTTCATCGCGTTCGGCGCTGATCTGGGCCAGGACATCTTCGGCCGGCTCAGCCGGTCCCTCGGCAATGGCCTGCGTTTTCTCCGCCAGGCTTGCTTCCAGCGTGGTTTTGTCGGCGGTCAGCGCATCGATCTGCGCCTGCAGGTCTGCGGCCGCCTGGTCCTTCTCCTGCAAGCTCGACTCCAACGCCGTCTTGTCGGCCGTCAAGGTGTCGATTTGTGCCTGCAGTGATGCGACGTTGGTGTTGGCCGTCTCGAGGTCTTCCTCGTGCCGCTTGATCAGGGCAGCAGACGCCGCAGCACCTGCCGTCAGGGCGGCGAGCCGGCCATCCCGATCCTCACGACCCTCTTCCGACTCCTTGCTGAGCGTTTCGACCTGCTCGTTGAGCTGGGTTATCTGGGCCTGGCCCTCTTCGATTTGCCCGTTCAGCGTGGCGATCTGAGCGTTCAGGTTGTCGATGGTGGTCTTGGAGGTAGCCAAATCGGACTGCAGACTGGCGATCGTCTCGTCCTTCTCCTGGATCGTTGCTTCCAGTGCAGCCTTTTCTGCGGTCAAGGCCTCGACCTGCTCGCGGGCCGCGGCGATATCGGCGTTCAGCGTGTCGACCGTGGTCTTGAGCGTGGCCAGATCAGCCTGCATTGCCGTCGCGGCGCTGTCCTTCTCCTGCATGCTGGCTTCCAGACTGGTTTTGTCGGTGGTCAGCGCATCGAGCTGGGCTTGCAGTTCGGCGGCTGCGCCGTCCTTCTCCTGCACGCTGGCTTCCAGGTTGGCCTTGTCGGTGGTAAGGGCATCCAGCTGCGCTTGCAGCTCGCTGAGGGCGTTGTCCTTGTCCTGCACGCTCGATTCCAGATTGGCCTTGTGGGCCAGGAGCGCGTCGAGTTGCTCCTGCTGGGCATCCAGATTGGCCTGCAAGTCGGCCAGCGCGCTCTCTTTCTCGGTCAGGCTGACTTCGAGCGCGGCCTTGTCAGCGGTCAGGGTGTCCAACTGCGGCTGCAGTTCATCCAGCTGCGCCACCACGTCAGAGGTCCGCGTGGACGTCTCGCCGAGGGCCGCTTCTTGCTGCTTGAATTTCGCCAGCAGCGCCGCAACAGCGGCACTCACCGCGGCAATGCCGGACACTTGCTCACCCCCCGTCGGGGCTTCGACTGCTTCGTCCGATGGTGCAGCAGTCTCTTCGCCGGCCGGCTCCGCAGCTTCGACGGCGTCCGGTTCCACGGATGGTTCTGCGACGTAGGGCTGCATCTCTGCCTGCAGCGCAAACAACCGCTGCTGCAGGTCGTCCCACTCGGCCTGGCGAGCGCCCATCTGCGCTTCGAGATCTGCTCTGGCGGCCAGGGCGGCTTCGAGCTCGGTATCCCGATCCTGGACCTGCGCCTCCAGCTCCACCCGGCCGGCGCCCATTTCGTCGGCGTGGGTCTGTGCAATAGCCAGCTGTTCGGTCAGATCGGTGATTTGTTGGTTGTAATCGGCAGCCTGGGCATCGAAGTCGGCCTTCGACTGTTCGTACACCTCGAGATCGCTCATGAGGGCCGACAACTGGATCTCGAGCTCCGTGATGTGTGATTCCTGGCCGCTGAGCTGCATCTCCAGGCTGGTTTTGTCTGCATCCAGTGCGTCACGTTCGGCCAGGGCGGCCTCCAGCTGCGCCTTGAGTTCTTCCAGCGCCGCCTCTGCCTCAGGTGCTGCGGTTGGTTCCGCTGCGATCTCGACGGGGGCTGCCGCACCGCGGTCAAGCTGCGCTTCGAGCTGGGCATTGGCAGCCTGCGCCTCGGCAAGGGCCGTGTGGAGTGATTCCACCTGTTCCAGCAGGCTGTACATTTCGGGCGTCTCGGCCACGGCGGTGGGTTGGACGGGCTTCAACACACCGTCGGCCACCTGGGCCACGAGCGTGTCGTACTGCTGGGTGCGCTGGTTGAGGGCCACGGCCAGCTGCCCGCTGATCTCCGAAAGCAGGCTGACGTTGTAGCGCAGCGAGGCGATCTGCTCCATCGCTTCGTCCTGGGTCATTGTTCCTGTCCAGGACGGAGATGGGGTCCGTGCTTTGGTCGCCAGGATGTCGATTTCCTCACGCAGGCGTGCCAGCGGGTCGGCCTCGGTCGAGGTCGATCCGGCAGCGACGGCAAGCGCTTCGGCGGCGGCCAATGCATCCGGCGGTGACTTGGGTGGCAAACCGTAGGAAGACAGGTAGTCCATACTATTTCTCCTCTACCAAGTTGCTGGCAACGCACGGTTCATCGCCCGGCGTCGGCCAGCCGCGTCGATGCTCGATAGCCTTAGCCACGCGCCTTGCCACGCAGCGCTTCCAGTTCCTGGGTCAGCAATGCAATGCGCGCATTGGCCTGGTTGAGGGCATCTTCCTTCAGTTTGATCATGGTGGACGTCACGAGGGCCATTTCGCCGGCGACGTCACCGCGGGCCCGGTGCAGCCGTGACTCCAACTCGTCCTTGACGGTCGTCATGGTCGCCAGGTTGACCTTGGTGCTCTGCAGCTCGGAGGTCGCCGCGACGATCATCTTGTCGCGCTCCTGCATCTGTCCCTGCAGCAGGACGATGTTGCGGTAGGCCTCGTTGAGGGCGGTGTCTTTGGCGGTGAGGTTTTGCGTCATCGCCTCGACGTTGACCGTCATCTTGCTCAGTTCGTCCTGCGCCTGGGCCAGGTGGGCAGTCAGATCGTTGACTTCCTGGTTGAGATTGGCCACTTCGGCGTCGCGGGCGTTCTTTTCGTCCTGCAGCGACTGGAAATCGGCCTGGACCGTGGAGAGCTTGTTCTTAGCATCGACCAAATCGGCGCCGGAACTGGTGACGTTGGACTGCAAGGATTGAACCTGGGCCTGAGAATCGGCCAGGTTCTGGCTGGTCGTCTTTAGCTTGGTTTCGACTTCGGCGACGCGTGCTTCGAGCTGTTTGCGCGTCCCACGTCCGGGCAGATAGCCGATCAGCCAGCCCAGAATCAGGACGACCAACGCGGCGCCGCCGATGACGAGCCACTGCTGCTGCGTGATATTCGAAAAATCCATGATGCATCCTCCTCGTTGCGTATGATGTGGTGTTTTTGATACCGTTACATGAAGGCGATGGGCACCCTGCTGCCGAGCACTCAGTGCAGAGTGGGCCGCCTTTGCGGAACGATCAAACGCACCGTGGGCATGCGCGGATCGGTTCCTGTGCGTGTGGGATTCCATAATATTATACACGTATTCGCTTGTGACAGGCAAATCCAACCGATCGGCGTTGCATAGCACAAGGGCGCCTTGGCCGGATCACAAAGGCATCGTAAAAGAACAACTTCCGGCCTTATGGCTGGGATTCCCGGCAAATCACGGGAAGTTATTCTTTTACGAGCCCTAATTGTGCACAAGGGCACGTGCGTGTTATCATCGGCGCATGTTACCAACCCGATCCGCGATATCCCACGTGTTGTTCGATCTTGATGGCACGCTCACCGATCCGCGTCCGGGCCTGCTGGGTGCCATCCAGTATGCCCTGCAGCGGCTCGGCCGTCCGGTGCCGCCGGAGGAGACACTGCTGTGGTGTATTGGCCCACCGCTGCGGGCCTCGTTTGCCGTTTTACTGGAATCCGAGGATGATGTGCTCCTGGCTCAGGCGATCGAGTTCTACCGTGAACGGTACGGCGCCACGGGTTTGTACGAAAACCAGGTGTACGCCGGCATCCCGGAGGCGCTGGCCGCACTGCGAGCGGTGCAGGTCACGTTGTATGTGGCCACGTCGAAGCCGCACGTCTTTGCCCGGCGGATCATCGAGCATTTTGGGCTGGAGCATCATTTTGCCGGCATCTACGGCAGCGAGTTCGACGGCCGGCACATGGACAAGCGCGACCTGCTGCGCTACATCCTGGAAGAGGAAGGATTTGCGCCGGATACGGTCTTGATGGTGGGCGACCGCGGGGCCGACATGGTGGGCGCGCGGGTCAACGGTCTGTGGGCCGGCGGGGTGACGTACGGTTACGGCTCGCAAGAGGAGCTGCAGTCCGCCGGCGCGCAGGTGCTGTTCAACACGCCGGCGGACATCGTGCGGTATGTGTCTGATTGAGGTCATCCAGCTAATGGTCTCTCGTGCCTCACCTGTTCACAAATCACCTTCCCGCCCCTATTGTGTATCCCGATACAACACCCGCTCGTTCAGCGGCTGTGGGGTGCGCTGGCTGAACGGAATCACGTTGGCATAGGTGGCGATCTGCGCCGCTGATAGGCTGACGGGCTGCTGCAAGACAAACCAGCGCACGTTCTCGTCACACGGCGGCATCGTCAACGAGCCAACATAATCGTAGGCCAGGCGATTCGCCGGGAGGAGGTTCTCAGTGCTCACAGGGTGCATCAGCTTCTGGGTGGCATCCTTCTGCTGCGGCAGAGCCGACCACAGGTCGCGCAGGTAGATGTCTTCTTCACCCTGTACCAGGGGCACGGCGACGATGGCTGTGCCGGCGTCACCGGTGTGAATGAGCTGCATTTCCATCGCTGGTGCCTGACCAGCCATGGTGTGCTCACCGGGCATACGGAATTGAATCCGCTGCAGGTTGTAACGGTCGTTGCCCACGGTGATGTAACCGCCATCGGCTGCGCTGATTTCGATCGTGTACCCCAGGTGAGTCAAGGTCGGGTCGGTCAGCGGACTGTAGTGGAACTCGACATTGGGCCGGTCGGCCGGCAGCGCCCCGGCCAGGTCGACCGGTGACTGGCTGCGGCCCAAACAGTTCGGATAGACGGCGCCCCAAAACGCCGGTCCCGCCGTGCCCTGGTAAGCCCACTGGCCCTGCAGGTCGGGCGCACCTTCCAGGATGGCACCGTAGGCCGGTGGCTCATAGTTTCCCGGCCACTGCGTTGCGGTATCGTAGCGCGCCCCGCGCAGGATGGCACCGGTCAGGTCGCTGCCCAACAAATTGGCGCCGTGCAGCCGGGCCTGGGTCAGGTCGGCGCCGCGCAGGTTGGCACCGCGCAGGTTGCTCCCTTGCAGGTTGGCCGCTGTCAGTGTGGCCGATACCAGGCTGGTCCCCTGCAAGTTGGCGCCGGCGAGATTGGCACCCGTCAGATCGGCCAGGTGAAGATCGGTCGCGCTCAAATCAGCGTTGCGCAGGTCCTGGCCGGCCAGATTCTGCGTTACCGGCGGTCGTAAGGTTGGCTGTGCAGCGTTGGAGGCTGCTGCGGGTGGCTGACTTTCTGGTGCGGCCGTGGGTTCTTCACCCACCACAGCGGTGACTCCAACCGCGGGAGCACCGGCCTGCTTCGGTGCCTGGGTCGGCGCCGCCGCACCGCCGCACGCAGCCAGGGCGACCACGCCCAACACACTCAAGCCAAGTATGAGCCAATCAACTCGCTTCATGGCGATCCTCCACAAAACAAGCAGCAGCGCCGGCCGCACGGTGCCGGTCAATGGACGAGAGGCAGGTAACGAATCAATCGATATCGACGCGCTTGACGCCGGCAAACTCGAGGATGAAATCGGGTCCACACAAACGGGATGGTGTCTGAAAACCGGGCACGACCTGGCCGGCCAGGGCACGCTCGGCCAGCGTCAGGGAGGTCTGCGCGGTGAGCTGGTAGCCCTCGGGTGCTCGCAGCCGGGCACTGGCGCGCTGACCACCCGCGTCCCAGACTTCACCGTAGATCACGGTCAAGCCACGCTGGCGGGTGGTCGCATCGGGTCCGTGCACGCTCGCCCGCACGATGGCGCGGGCGAAACGCTGCACCGGCGCCGCGGCCAGGACCGGACCCACGAGGTGACTCATCCGTGCCAGATAGCGCACCCCGGCCGGCAGGGCGAAGTAGACCTCGATGTTGGGGATGCCCGTGCTGTAAAAGGCAGTCGCCACGTCGCCCCACTGCACGTTGCTGCAGATCACCCGTTTGCGACCAAAGTCGAACGTGCGTGTTTTGGCGCCGGCCGGCACGGGCACGATGCGCCCGTCACGCCGCACCAGGCCCAGCTGGTCGGCGTTGTGCAGGAGTGTGGTCAGGGTACCGCGTGAGACGCCGCCCAACGACAGAACTGCCAGTGCCAGGTGCGTGGCCGCGGGCAGCCGGCGCTTGAGGTGGGCGGCCAAACAGTCCGACGGCACCACGTCGAAGCCGGCACCGGGCAGCAGCATGACACCGGCCGTGCGCGCGGCCGTATCGCAGCGCGCGAGCGCCTCGAAGACAACGATCTCGCCGGTGATGTCCAGGTAGTGCACGTGGTTGCGCAAACAGGCGCTCACCATCGGTGGCGCGGTTTCGCTGAACGGACCGGCGCAGTGCAGCACCACCGTCACATCGGCCAGGCCGGCATCGATGGCCGAAACATCGTTCAGGTCGAAAACCCGGTAGGCCAAACCAAGCGCCTCCGCCAGGCCCCGCACCCGCGCCGCATTCCGTCCCGCCAGCACCGGCCGCACCCCACGCGCCACCGCCAGCCGGCTGATCAACTCACCGGTATAACCGTTCGCACCGTAGATGAGAAGTGTTGGTGGCACAGCCTTTCCTCCCTATTGGATCAACCCCGTTGACAGGTCTGTTTACAGTGTATCACGAGTTAGCTGCTGCCGTCGAGTTTGTGTGGCCTCGTTTGTCAACATGCCGCCATGTCGTTTGACAACAGATCAGCATAACTACTGCCCCAAATGGGCCGTACCTAGACTCATTCGGCCCTGATGGTCTACTGGCGTACAAGTATCGGGGCATTGATCCTTCCCACCCAGACAATCAAGGTCTTCGGCCAGCTTCGGCATGAAGAACTCCTGGACGCGGCACACATCATTCCCGACAGCTCACCCGAAGGTGAGCCGAGGATCACCAACGGCATTGCGCTGTGCAAGCTGCATCACGCGGCGTTTGACAGCTTCATTATCGGTGTCTCACCTGACTATTCGGTTCATGTGCGTCGCGACATATTGGAGGAGGCTGATGGACCCATTCTCAAATATGGTCTGCAGTTGCTTCATGGCAGCCAGCTGACGCTTCCGCATTATCCCGATCATTGGCCGAACCGCGAAGCTCTGCAATGGCGCTTCGAGCGCTTCAAAGCTGCAGCTTGATTTGAAATTCGTTCATTCGTGACCCCGATTCGTGGATGGCATTCGTAGACCATGTTCGTATCTGCTTCCCCATTCTTTGACAACCGCGGCCCCCGGTGCTACAATCACGCTCATCATACGCCAAACGTCGACGACGGAGACGCGCAGGTCGGGCCCTGAGGCCAGCGAGCCGGGGAGGGTGTAAGCCCGGTCTCATCCTAACCTGCCAGCCCCTCCCGAGACGCACTGCCGAACCGGATGAACCGCAGTAGGCCGCGCCGGTTGCCCACCGTTAAACGGGCATCGAGTGGGGAGCGCGCCGGCCAGCGTTCCCAAAAAAGGTGGTACCACGGGCAGCGGCTCGTCCTTTGCAGGACGGGCTTTTTGTTTGGACCGGTCGGGATGCAACGCACGGGGAGGTTCGAGATGATCCAATTGACCAGCCGCGAGATGCGGCAGAAATTCCTGGATTTTTTCCAGGCGCGCGGCCACACCATCGTGCCGAGCTCCTCCCTGGTGCCGGCCGGCGATCCGACGCTGCTGTTTACCAACGCCGGCATGGTCCAGTTCAAGGACACGTTCCTGGGTCACGAAAAACGACCCTACGTGCGCGCCACCACCGCACAGAAGGTCCTGCGCGTCTCCGGTAAACATAATGATCTGGAGAACGTCGGGCCTTCGTCACGCCACCATACGTTCTTCGAGATGCTGGGCAATTTCTCGTTTGGCGATTACTTCAAGCGCGATGCGATCCGTTTTGCCTGGGAACTGCTGGTTGAGGAACTGGGTCTCGATGTGCACCGTCTCTGGTTTACGGTCTACCGCACCGACGACGAAGCGGCGCGGCTGTGGATCGAAACTGGCGCATCACCCGAACGCGTGCTGCGCTTCGACGAAAAGGACAATTTCTGGTCGATGGGCGACACGGGGCCGTGCGGCCCGTGTTCGGAGATCCATTATTACGTGGGTGACCTGGCCGAACAAACGGCGGCCGGTGTCAACTTCGATGACAATTATATCGAAATCTGGAACCTGGTGTTTATGCAGTTCGACCGCGATGCCGCCGGCGTCCTGACCCCCCTGCCCAAACCGAGCGTCGACACCGGTATGGGGTTCGAGCGCACGTGCATGGTGCTGCAAGGCGTCACCAACACCTACGACACCGATCTGTTCCAGCCCATTTTCGACCACGTGCAGCAGACCTTGGGCCACAGCCGGGCACAGCGTCTGGAGCAGGTGGTATCCTACCGCGTGATTGCCGACCACAGCCGTGCCGCGGCCTTTCTGATTGGTGACGGGGTCCTGCCCGGTAACGCCGGCCGCAACTACGTGCTGCGTATGCTGCTGCGGCGCGCCGTGCGCTTTGGCGTCAAGCTGGGGTTTGACCAACCATTCCTCGCCGGTACCGTGGGTGTTGTCATCGATACGATGGGCGACCACTACCGCGAGCTGCGCGACCGGCGTGAGTTCATCCTGCGTGCGGTAGAAATGGAAGAGACGCGCTTCCGCCAGACGCTGGCCACCGGGGAATCGCTGCTGCAGGAGATCATGCAGCGACCCGATGTACGGACCAGCGGTGTGGTTCCGGGCCAGGATGCCTTCCGGCTGTACGATACCTACGGTTTCCCTATCGACCTGACGCGCGATGCCGCCCGCGAACAGGGCCTGGCCGTCGACGAGGCGGGTTACCAGGCGGCGATGGCGGCGCAAAAAGAACGGGCGCGCAGCGCGGCGCGTTTTGCGGCGGCTGACAACCAGGCACTGCAGCCTTACGTGGAACTGCTCCAGACCTTACGCGACGATGGTGTGTTGGGCGCTGAAGGGGTGGTGCATCTTTACTATGAGACCACACGCGTGCCCACCAATGTGGCGGCTCTGCTGCTCGATGGGCGGCCGGTGACAGGCGCCCCCCAAGGCAGCACGGTGGAAGTGGTCATCCCTGAAACACCGTTCTACGTCGAAGCCGGCGGCCAGGTGAGTGATACGGGGCACATGCAGGCCGAATCTGAGGGTGAGACGCAGTGGGAAATCGTCATCGACGATGTGCGCCGGCCGGTTCCTGGCCTGACGGTGCATCGCGGGCGGGTCCTACATGGCACGGTGCACATCGACGACGCGGCTCTGGTCACGATCGACGAGGAACGACGCCTGGACATTATGCGCAACCACACGGCAACGCACCTGCTGCACGCCGCGCTGCGCCACGTGCTCGGCCCACACGTCCACCAGGCCGGCTCCCTGGTGGCGCCCGACCGGCTGCGTTTCGACTTTTCGCACACGGCGCCGCTGACCGATGCCGAACGTGAGCAGATCGAAGAAGAAGTCAACCAGGCCATTCTGGCCAACCATCCGGTCCATGCGAACTGGAAGTCGTACCAGGCAGCCGTGGCGGAAGGCGCCATGGCGCTGTTTGGCGAGAAGTATGGCGACGAAGTGCGTGTGCTGGACATCGGTTCCTCACGTGAGCTGTG
>JAYRNS010000226.1:0-10088 GCA_041912075.1 Anaerolineae bacterium | reverse complement strand
GGGTACGCACACCGTTCAGCGCGGCGAAACCTTGGGCGGGATTGCGCTGCAGTACGGCACGACCGTCGAGGCGCTGATGCGCGCCAATGGGATCACCAACCCCAGCCTGATCGTCAGCGGTCAGCGGTTGGTCATTCCCGGCCGCAGCAGCGGCACCACCAGCAGTGGCGGCGGTACGTACACGGTGAAGCCCGGTGACACCCTGAGCGCTATCGCCGTGCGCTACAACACCACCATCGACCGTCTCATGGCGCTCAACGGCATCAGCAACGCGCGCTACATCTACCCCGGTCAGGTGCTGCGTGTCGGTGGCAGTGCACCGGCCGGCAGCGGCGGCGCGGCTGCGTCCAGCAGTGCGCCGGCGGTCTACGTGGTGCGCCGCGGGGACTCGCTCAGCGCGATTGCCGCACGTTACGGCACCACCGTGGCGGCTCTCATGGCGACCAACGGGCTGACGCGCCCCAATCTGATCGTGGTTGGCCAGCGTCTGCGCATCCCGGGCGGCAGCGGCGGGGCTGCGGCGGCCAACACCTACCAGGCCAGCGGCAGTGGGCTGCGTTTCCTGGTGAGCATCTCGCAGCAGCGCTGCCAGCTGATGTCGGGCGATAAAGTGCTCAACAAATGGCGCTGCTCGACCGGGCGCCAGGGTTCGGGTACCAAGGCCGGCAATTTCCGTGTTCAAAGCAAAATCCGTAACGCCTGGGGGTCGCGCTGGGGGTTCTGGATGCCCTACTGGCTCGGCATCTATTGGGCCGGCTCGACCGAAAACGGCATCCATGGCCAGCCCTGGTGGCCCAAGGGCGGCACCGTCTGGGCCGGCCTGGTTGGCACGCCGATCACGTTTGGCTGTGTGATGCTGGAGAATACCGCGGCGGCTGCGTTGTACAACGTTGCGTACATCGGGATGCCGGTGACGATTCGTTACTGATTCGTTTATTCGTTCATTCGTTGTCCCAATTCGTTGACGGCCGGCACGCACACGCGTTGCGCCGGCCATCAACGAATACCGAACGAATCAACGAATCTCGCATGTCGCCCAAAACTTGACGTCCCCCCCATTTTGCGGTACCCTAAGCCGCCTGACACACGTGGAGGGAGATCCTTACCGCCGGTAAGGGTCTCTTTTTGCGTGAGACGAGATATAGTTCGTGGTGAGCGTTTTGGCGCACTGAAGTGCGTACTACGAACTGGTATTTAATTGAAAGTGAAAGATCATGAATGACACCAACCTGGTAACCCGCGACGACATTCGCAACATCGCGATCATAGCCCACGTCGACCACGGCAAAACGACGCTGGTCGATGCCATGCTGCGGCAGACACGCGTGTTTCGGGAGAATCAGGTGGTGGCCGAGCGCATCCTCGACTCCAACGACCTGGAACGTGAGCGCGGTATTACGATTCTGGCCAAAAATACGGCCATCTTCTACCGCGATGTCAAGATCAACATCGTCGATACACCCGGCCACGCCGACTTTGGCGGTGAGGTGGAGCGCGTGCTCAACATGGTCGACGGGGTGCTGCTGCTCGTCGATGCGGTCGATGGGCCCATGCCACAGACGCGCTTCGTGCTCCACAAAGCACTCGAGCTGGGTCGCCACGCCATCGTCGTCGTCAACAAGGTCGATCGCAAGGAAAGCCGGCCGCAGTGGGTGACCAACGCCATCTTCGACCTGTTCATCGACCTGGGCGCCACCGACGAGCAGGCCTCGTTCCCGGTGATCTATGCCATCGGCCAGGACGGCCGCGCCGGTCATGATCCCGATCACCTGGCACCCGACTTGACCCCGCTGCTTGACCTGATCCTCGACTATTTGCCCGGACCCACGGTGAACCCAACGGGTGCGGCGCAAATGCTGGTCACTTTGTTGGCTTATGACGACTACAAGGGGCGAATTGCGATTGGCCGCCTGTTTGCCGGCCGCCTGCGCCGCCAGCAGTATGTGGCGGTCATCGACGTCGACGGTCAGGCGGTCAACGGGCGGTTGGCGCAGGTATTTACCCACCAGGGTTTGGAGCGTGTCGAGCGCGAGGAAGTCGAGGCGGGAGACATCGTTGCGGTGACGGGGCTGCCCACGGTGACCGTGTCGCAGACCATCGCCGACGGCAACGACCCGCACCCGCTGCCGCCCATTCGCATCGAAGAACCGACGGTGCGCATGCAGTTTTCGGTCAACGTCAGCCCGTTTGCCGGGCGCGAGGGGACCTGGAGCACCAGCCGCAAGCTGCGTGAGCGGCTGCTGCGCGAGTTGGAGCACAACGTCGGCCTGCGCGTCGACGAAACGGGCAGCAGCGACACCTTCCTGGTCTCCGGTCGCGGTGAGCTGCACCTGGTCATCCTGATCGAGACGATGCGCAGGGAAGGTTATGAATTCGAGGTGGGCAAACCCGAAGTCATCTTCCACACCGATCCGCAGACCGGTGAACGCCTGGAGCCAATCGAAGAAGCCTACATCGAGGTAGCCGAGGAGTGGTTGGGGCCGGTGGTCGAGATGCTGGGTGTGCGGCGCGGCCAGCTCCACGACCTGCGTCACAGCGAGAGCGGCGTCGTCTACGCCCGCTACAAGGTGCCGACGCGTGGTTTGTTGGGGTTCCGCAGCGATTTTTTGACCGTCACCAAGGGTACCGGCATCATCCACACCCTGTTTGCCGGCTACGAGCCATTCTACGGCCCCATCGACACACGTTCGCGCGGCAGTCTGGTCGCGTGGGAAATGGGTGTCTCGACTTCCTATGGCCTCAAAAATGCCGAGGAACGGGGTACCCTCTTCATCGGCCCCAACCGCGACGTCTACGAAGGCATGATCGTGGGGCAAAACAGCCGGGACGGTGACATCGACGTCAACGTCTGTAAGAAGAAACAGCTGACCAACATGCGTGCCGCCGGCTCCGAAATCCAGGTACGTTTGACCCCACACCGCGTCATGAGTCTCGACGACTGCATCGAGTACATCGATGACGACGAGATGGTCGAAGTAACGCCGCTCAACATCCGGCTGCGCAAGCGCATCCTGAATGCCGAGCTGCGGCGCAAAGCCGCGCGCGACCGCGAAGACGTGCGGGTGTAGTTCGCGCATTCGCGCAAAATTCGCGCGACAGCCGGTTGGCAGCGGAGATCGCCCTGGCCAGGGTGTAGTTCGCGCATTCGCGCAACATTCGCGGACGGCCATTCGCGGACGGCCACTCGCCTGTCACAAATCCATCCGGGTCTCGCGAATCAAATGGTCCACCACCGCTTTGACGTCACCCGTCTGCTGGTACACCTGCAGCTGGCGGTCGGCGCTGGTGCCGTGTTCGAGAATACGGTAGATAGGATCGATGGCTTCGCGTGTCCCCAGTTCCTCGATTTGTTCATCTACCAGGCGCAGCAGCTCACGGATCAGCGTACGTGTTGGCGCCTCGACGCCTTTGCCAAAGTCGATCAACTTGCCGTCGATACCGTGCTGCACGGCGCGCCATTTGTTTTCCTGGATGTAGTCACGCCGGTAGACGCGAAACGTCACATTCTGGCGGCGCAGCTCCCACAGCCAGGCGACGAGAGCCTGGAAGAGGGCCGCGATGGCGATTGCTTCGTCGACGCGCGTCACCATGTCGCACACCCGGAACTCGATCGTGGGGAATGAGTAGTGTGGCCGCACGTCCCACCAGATTTTTGACCCGTTGGGAATGCAGCCGGTGTTGATCAGAGTCTCGATGAAGCGCTGGAAATCGCCCCAGGAATCGAACCGCTCCGGCAGACCGCTGCGGGGAAAGTCCTCGAAGACGATGCTGCGGTACGATTTGAAACCGGTGTTGCTGCCCTGCCAGAAGGGTGAGCTGGTCGAGAGCGCCAGCACGTGCGGCAGCATATAGCGGATCACGTTCATGCAGTCGATGGCAAAATCACGGTCCTCGATGCCGATGTGGACGTGCATCCCGAAGATCAGCAGACGTTGGGCCAGGATTTGCATGTCCTGAACGACGCCCTTATAGCGGTCGAACGGTGTGATCTCCTGTTTTGACCAGTGTGAGAAGGGGTGCGTGGCTGCGGCCACGATGGCCAGCCCATGGTCTTCGGCCAGCTTGACGATCATCTGGCGCTGTTTGATCAGCTCATCCTGCAGCTGCGCCACGCTGCTGCACACCGGTGTGCCCAGCTCCACCATGGACTGGTGCATTTCAGGTTTGATGGCGCGTTCCTTGAGGACCCCTTTTTCGACGTTTTCGGTGCCCGTTTCTTCCAAGAACTCCGTAATGGCGGCCCTGAGCTCCCGGGTTTGGGGGTCGATGATCTGGTATTCCTCTTCCACACCAATGGTCAGGGATGGTCGTTTCATCATGATCGTCCTCTTTTCCCGTTACCCGTCGAGGCCCTGGGCAGTTTCCAGCACCAGGTGGTCGACCACCGCCTGCAGATCGCCGTTGCTGCGTTCGTACACCGCCAGCTGACGGTCGGCGCTGGTGCCGTGTTCGATGATCTCGTAGCAGTGTTCGATTTCCTCGCGGCAGTTGAGCTCGTCGACCATGGGATCGACCAGGCGCAGCAGCTCGCGCACCAGGGTGCGCGCCGGCATCTGTTGTTCCTTGCCAAAATCGACCAGCTTGCCGTCCAGACCGTAGCGCACGGCGCGCCATTTGTTTTCGGCAATCAGGCTGCGTGGATACAGACGAAACTGCAGATTGTGGCGGCGCAGCTCGATCAGCCAGGCCACCGTGGCTTGTACGAGCGCGGCGACGGCCAGCGTCTCGTCGAGCGTCGTGCAGGCGTCGAAGGCGCGGAACTGCAGCGTGGGCAGGCGGTGGTGGGGACGGAGGTCCCAGTAGATTTCGCGTTCGTGGCCAATGCAGTGTGTCGCCAGCAGCATGTCCATGTACTGCCGGTATTCACTCCACGAGGCAAAGGCGTGGGGGATACCACTGCGCGGCAGGTTCTCCAGCAGTACGTTGCGATACGACTTCAGCCCGGTCTTGCGCCCTGCCCAAAACGGCGAGCTGGTCGACAGGGTCAGAATGTGCGGGATCATGTAGCGCACGATGTTCATGACGTCGATCAGCAGCTCGGGATCGTCGATGCCGATGTGCACGTGGGTGCCAAAGATGAGGAGCCGCTGCGCCAGCATATCGCGCCCGGTGACCAGCCCTTCGAGGTGTCCGGGCCGTGGGATCTGCGAGCGGCGCCAGGATGTAATTGGATGGGTGCCGGCGGCGGCAACGACGTAACCGCGCTCGCGGGCCAGTTCGAGAATTGCCAGACGCTGCTGCAGGAGTGACTGACGTGCTTCCTTGATATCCTGTGAGATCGGAACGCCCAGGTCCCACGAGGCCGGCATCTCTAATTGAATCTCACCCATCGCGTCCTGCTCACGCAGCACCAGGCGATCCAGGTCCATCACGCGCGAGATGATCGAGACCAGCTCGCGCGTTTCGGGATCGATGATCTGGTATTCTTCTGAGATGCCGATGCTGAGGACCGGCTTCTTGGACATCCTATACCTCCTCTGCTTTACTCCACCACAAATGTCGGTACAGTCGAGCCGCCGCCGGCGGTTACGTTCAGCAGGGTTACGGTCGATAAACGAGTCAGACAGCCATCGACACGCTGGCCGTGGAAGACGAATGGATCGCTGTCGACCAGACGCTGGCCGACGACGACGTTGCCGGTGGCGTCCAACGCCGGGTAGTCCTCGTAAGCGATCTTGACCCGCTCCTGGACGATGGATGGATCGGTTAGGGCGGCGCGCAGGGCATTTTCCCACGTTGTCGAATCGGTTTCCCAGCCGATGAGCACCCCTTTACCGCCGTATTCGTCGTTGGGTTTGAGCACCAGCTGGTCCTGGTTCTGCACACAGAACGGCAGCAGATCGATCTCCTGGCCGTGGAAGAGCGTTTTGCGTTCCTCGATGACGCGCGTCCAGGGGATGTGGGTGTCGACGGCCGCACGCTCGCTGTCGTCGAAGAGGTGCGTGTTACGCTCGTCGCTGACAAAGGCCAGGCTGGCCTTCTTGTGCAGCACTTTACATTGAAACGGGTTCATCATGCAGATCTTGCCGTCAGCCAGGGCGTCGATGATCGGGTGGTTGAGGCCGTAGCGCTGCAACAGCTCGGTGCTGAGCACGCGCTTGTAGACGAAATCGACCGCCAGCCCACCGCCCGCGCCGCCGGCGTACAACGTCCCCTTACGATAGTCCAGATCGTCGGGCTCGACGATAACCGCGGTGATACCATGCTGGCCCAGGTAATCCTGGAACAGGTGAAACTCGCTGGTCGTCGGCACACCTTTCCAATCGACGATCGCCATGGTCGGTAAGGCCTGGCGGTTGCCGCGCCACTGGTAGTAGATGTTGAGGATGACGTCGAGCGCGTGATGGCGGGCCAGCAGTGGACGCACAGCGTAGCGTTCCTGGAAGGCTTGCATCAGAGGGGTATGCAGAAAGACGTCAGCCAGGACGTCGCCATACGCCATGGCCGCGGGGCTTTCGGCGTTGTATTCCAGGTACTGCAAGGTAAAATCGTGGCTGAAAAATGAGTCGAGGCGTGCCGTGGGGACCGGCGTATCGTAGCCGGTGTCCAACTGCACGAGGTATTCTTCCTCTGGGGTCAGATAGACCTGCTGGCGCAGCACCGGGTTGGCCATCATCGCCGCATAAGCCTTGTTAAAGGCATCGACGAGCAGCGTCGAGGCACCCTTGATGTAGGCCCATTCGGCGCGGGCGAAAAAATGGGGGCGCAGCACCGACAGGAGGGGCCGTTCGCCGAAGTAGAGATTGCGCGCACGCTGGCCCTCGGTCAATGCTTCCCAGGTTGCAGTCGCCCGCGCCGGCGTGCACAGATCGTGATAGTAGCTGATGGCGTCCAGGATGTTGGTACTCATCTCAGTCACGCACGTACTTGCCCCAGGGGTAGGAATAACCCTGCCAATCGTCGCGTTTGGCGCGCCGGATCACCATGTCGGCCATCGCATTGACCACCCAATCGAAATAGAATGGGGTGATCGAATTGACGTCCATATCCGGTGCCGGGTTCATGAAGTCGATGGCATATGGCACGCCGTCGCGCACGGCAAACTCGACCGTATTCATGTCGTAGCCCAGGGCGCGGTTGAGCAGCAGCGCATCGTGCACGATGCGCGCGCCCAGGGCGGCCGAGAGGTGAGCATGCTCGACATGGTAGCGCCGCTCACGCGGGTCGTACTTGATCGGCATCACCACGTCCTGACCGATGCACATACAGCGCACGTAGTGGTCCCATTCGATAAACTCTTGCAGCACCATCGTCAGCTGACCGGTCTGGTCGTAGGCGGCAATCAGCTCGTCGATCGTGTTGACCTTGTAGACGTGACGCCAGCCGCCGCCCCAGGCATCTTTCAGGATGGCCGGCAGGCCGACGTAGTCGGTAATTGCTTTCCAGTCGAGGGGAAAGACCAGGTTGCGCAGACTTTCCGTGACAATGCCCTCGATATAGTCTTTGTTGGGCAGCACCACGGTGCGTGGGCTGGCCACACCCAGTTTGGTAGCCAACGATGCTTCGAAGAACTTGTCATCCGCAGACCACATAAACGGGTTGTTGATGACGTAGGTCCCCTGCAGCACCGCATTCTTCAGATAGGCCCGGTAATAGGGTATCTCGTGGGAAATACGGTCGATGATGACCCGGTATTCATTGGGTTCGTTCTGGATCGTGCCGCCGAGTTTGACATATTCGGCGTACACACCCTCGTTACGACGGTTGACCTCTTCGATGAATGCCGGCGGAAAAGACCATTCGCGCCCCACCATCACACCCACCTTCAACATGTCGGTCATGCGGTCTCCTTCCATTCATGCATGCGGGTGGTAGAGACGTTCCATGGAACGTCTCTACCAGGGTATTCCACGGAACATCTCTACGACGGGGAACCATACGGCGGTCACGGCGGTTCAGGCGCCGCCGACGTACCAACGGATCATCTGCTGCCAGTAGGGCCAATCGTGCGCCCAGCCATCCCACACGCGCAGGGCGTGCCAAATACCCTTGCTCCACAGGGCGTTGGACAAGTCACGATTGTTCTGGTAGTGTGGGTCCTGATCACCGATGGCGATGATAATGTCGAGGCGCTGCAGCATCTGCAGACGTGCCGGATCGTATTCGTTGGGAATATAATCGACCGGATTGTTAAAATAAACATTCTCGTCGTAGTAGTCATCGAGCATGCTGCGAATATCGTATTTGCCGCTCAGACCAATCGTACGTCCAACGAGGTCAGGGTGGCGGAGACCATAATTGATGGCGTGGTAGGCTCCAAAACTGCAACCGTGAACGATCACAAATGGGTCGTGGTTGTGCGTTTGGGTGAAAGGCAGCACCTCCTCGGTGATGTACTGGTCGTACTGGATGTGACGCTGGATCCGGCCGCTGGGATGCGCCCAGCTGCAGTAGAGACTTTCTGCGTCGACGCTGTCCACGGTATACACCTGCAGGTTACCCTGCTCGATCTGATCTTGCAGAGCCCAGATCATCCCGCGGTCTTCGTAGTCAAAGAACCGGCCTTGTGACGTCGGGAAGACGATCATACGGGCGCCGGCGTGGCCAAAGACCAGCAGCTCCATGTTACGATTCAAGATCGGACTATACCATTGGTGATATTCTCGGTTCATACACTCCTCGCTGGGTCAGGATCGACAAAGGTCAGGGGAAAATCGAGTGTCTTTTGGTCGAGCACCTGTCCACCGCGGGTCAGGCGCAGTTCCAAGTGATACACGGCATCTGGCAGTGGGGGCTGGCGCAGGTGTATTGTGTGCGAGAGCTCCTGATCATGCAGCTCAATGACGGCCAGGCTGGCGACTTCGCGACCATGCGGATCGACTACGCGCGCGTCCAGATCAGGATATTCTGCAAACGCGCTGACCGCCACACGCAGCCAGAGCCGCTGCAAGTCCGGGTAAGGGTATACCACTGCGTCCACGACGCGAGCAGGGCTCTCTTCCCAATTGAGTTGAATTTGCATAGTTGCCGGTGTATTTCTGTTCGTGCTGGTGCAGGGCCATGGTTCAGTGGTTCGGCCGTTGGCGACGGGGTGATCTCACCGGCCACGCTCCCGGCACCGGCACTCGGGACGGTGACGGGAGTAGGTGGGAGTCGAACCCACCGCGGCCGCCTCGATAGCACCCGCCACCGGTTTTGAAGACCGGGGAGCCCACCGGGACCCATCCACCCCCACGGAGTCGCGTCGCCTACGCAGCGGATGATACAACCTTTTCGGTTATTCGTCAAGGCATGCGGAAGACATCCGAGGTCTCCGAGACTTCGGACATGTTGCATCTGATTGTAACGTACCGACGAGGGCGAACGTCAATCAAGGTAACAAGAGGCGGCAATCGAGGCGTCAGGAACCTGCGACGCCTGGGTTACAGCTTGCTGAATAACCGGAATGCCGTACTGGACAAATATCAGGATGTATGCTAGAATCGGATAGCTGAGCATTCAGGCCGTAGGCCGCGCTCGCTTCCCCACAGAGAGACTCTCAGATCACATTTCGTTCTTAGGAGGCGAAACATGATTCGTGTATCCCTAATTGGGCGGCTGGCTGCAGTAGTGGGGCTGCTGGCACTTCTAGCCGTGGCGACAGCTGCTCCTGCCATCCCCGCCCAGCCCGATGCCGGTACCATCTCCACAGGTACCGCCAGTGTCTGGAATGGCCACACGTGTTCGGCGGCCGTCCCCGTCAACATTGCGAGTTTGAGTACTGGCCTGGGTGGTTATGAGACGAAGGTGGGTTGGGACCCGGCCCGCTTCAGCTCGGCCGATGCCGACGTGTCGATTGCGCTGACGGCATACCTGACCAACGGTGGCACGCGGTTCCAGACGGGTGACAGCGGCACACCGGCGCTGAAGGCTGTGACGTCGGGTGCGGTGAAATTCGGCGCTTACTCTTGGGGCACGAGCAACCCGCCGGGTAACTCAGCACCGGGTCAGCTGGCGACGGTCAGCATCAAGCCCACGGCCACCTGTGGGTCGGCGGCGTTGACTATGGCTGAAACTCAGCTGGTCGACATCAACGGCACCCTGATTGCCTTGACGAGCCAGACCGGCAGCAACGTCAGCGTCTTCAGCCGCTACGACACCAACGGTGT
>JAYRNS010000225.1:0-4068 GCA_041912075.1 Anaerolineae bacterium | reverse complement strand
TCTTATTGTTCATGTCTTATTGTTCATGTCTTATTGTTCATGATACTCAGCCAAATCGCCCCGTGATGTAATCTTCGGTTCGTTGGTCCTGCGGATGCACGAACAGCCGGCCCACGACATCGACTTCGACCACTTCCCCGTTCAGGATAAACCCGGCCCGGTCGGCGATGCGCGCGGCCTGCTGCACACTGTGCGGCACCATGACAATCGTATACTGCTCCTTCAGATCGCGCAGGGTCTCTTCGACCACCGCGGTCGAAATGGGGTCCAACCCGGATGTTGGGTTGTCCAGCAGAATCACCTCGGGCTCCATGGCCAGACTGCGCGCCAGACAGAGACGCTGCTTCTGGCCGCCCGACAGTGCCATGGCCGAGCTGTCTAGCCGGTCCTTGACCTCGTCCCACAATGCCGCCTGCTGCAAGGAGCGGGCGACGCGCGTCTCGAGCAGTGCTTTGTCACGCATACCGGCCATGCGCAAACCGTACGTCAGGTTGTCGCGAATCGAGCCGGGCAGCGGGCTGGGAATGGCAAACACCATACTCAACCGCCGGCGCAGGTTGGTGACGTCGACGCTGTGGTCGAAGATATCCTGGTCGTCGACCAGAATTCTTCCCTGAAAGCGCGCGCCCTCGGTCAGGTCGGACAGCCGGTTGAGCAGGCGCAGCAAAGTGCTCTTACCGCTGCGTGCCGGGCCAAACAGCACAAACACTTCGTTGGGCTGCACGTCGAGCGAGACATTACGCAGCGCCTCGGTCGCGTCCGCGTAGGTGAAATAGACGTTTTGGATCGAAATCTTCGGTACCGTCATGTCGGCCATTCGTTGATTCGTTACCTGTATTCGTTGATGGCCATTCGTTCATTCGCTGCCCCGATTCGTTGATGGCCATTCGTTTCATCAGACCAAAGCGGCAGCATGGCTGCCGCACTCCAAAGCGGCCATTCGTTTCACCAATCGCGGCGGCGGCGGACGCGGGTGCGCACCGCGGTGGCAACCAGCGTCAGCGACAGGGTAATCAGCAGCAGCACCAGCGCCGTGCCGTACTGGATGATCAGCGGCATGCCCGGCACCTGCGTCGAAATCACATAGAGATGATAGGGCAGGGCCATGGTCTGGTCGAACAACGACCTGGGCAGCGTTGGCAGATAAAATGCCGCCACCGTAAACAAAATCGGTGCCGTTTCACCGGCCGCCCGGCTCAGACCCAAAATCATACCGGTCAGGATGCCGGGCAGCGCATGCGGCAGCACCTGATGGCGGATCGTCTGCCAGTGCGTGGCACCCAGGCTGAGACTCACTGTACGAAACTGCTGCGGCACCGAGTTGAGCGCCTCCTCGGCCGTACTGATCACCACCGGCATCGTCATGATGCCCAGGGTCAGCGAGCCCGCGAGGATCGACGTGCCAAACTGCATCGCCAGCACAAAGGCGCCGAGACCAAACAGACCGTAGACGATGCTCGGTATACCGGCCAGGTTGACGATGGCCATGCGGATGGTGCGCGTCAGCCGGGTGTCCCTGGCATATTCGGCCAGGTAAATTGCGGCTGCAATCGAGATCGGCATCGTCACGATGGCGGTGCCCATGGTCAGGATCAACGTGCCCAGAATGGCCGGCATGATACCGCCCTCGGTCATGCCGTTGGTGGGCGGTTGGGTCAGGAAGGTCCAGTTGATCGCACCAATCCCGTTGACCACCAGGTAGAGAATGACGAAGATCACCGGGATGACCACCAGTGCGGCCACGACCGTGATCATGGCCACGGCCAGCTTCTGCGTCTGCTGGCGGCTCACAGCTGGACTCCCGTGCGGCGGCGGCGGCCCGTACCCCCAACCAAACGCGCCGCCAGCCAATTGACGCTAAACGTGATCAGAAACAGAATGATACCGATACCAAAGAGCACGCTGTAGTGCAGGCTGCCGCGGGCCACCTCCCCCATCTCGGCCGCGATCGTCGCGGTCATCGTGCGCACCGGGTTGAACAACATGCCCAGGCCCAGCGGCGGGATGTAGGCGGCGTTGCCCGTCACCAGCAGCACGGCCATCGTCTCACCAATGACCCGCCCGATGCCCAGCATCACGGCGATGACCAGACCCGAACGCGCCGCCGGCAGCACGACCCGCCAGATCGTCTGCCACTGCGTGGCACCGATCGCCAGGGCGCCGTCACGATACTCCTTCGGTACGGCGTACAAGGCATCCTCTGAGATCGAGATAATCGTTGGCAGCGCCATGTAGGCCAGCAGCAGCGAGCCGGTGAAGGCGGTCAGCCCGGTCGGTGCGCCGGCGTTCTGGATGATCGGCGCCAGGGTCACCCAACCCAAAAAGCCGAGCACGATCGAGGGAATGCCGGCCAGCACCTCGATCAACGGCTTGAGTATCTCGCGCAGCCAGGGCGGCGCAATTTCGCCCAGGTAGATGGCCGCCATCAACCCCAAGGGCACGGCGATGATCACGGCACCGATGGTGACCAGGAAACTGCCCACGAAGAGCGGCAGCAGACCGAACTGCTCCTCGGTGGGGTACCAGCGCTGACCCAAGAGTTCGCGCAGCGGGATGTCGAGAAAGGTCGGCAGGCCCTCGAGCAGCAAAAAGATAAAAATCAGCGCAACAATGATAATCGTCGAGACACCGGCCAGCAAAATTAGGGTTTCGATGACGATTTCGCTGGAACGCCGGCGGGGTCGCGCCGCCGGCGACGTTGGGGCGTTGTCCAAATTCTACTCCTGTGTCAGCGGCACAAAACCGAGGTTGGCTACGATTTCCTGGCCAGCTGACCCCTTGATCCAGGCAAGGTAATCGGCGATAGTGCCGGTGGGCTGGCCGGCAGTGTAAATGTACAAACCACGGGCAATCGGATAGCTGCCGTCGGCGCCGCTCTGCACCGAGGGCAAGACGTAAGGTGAGGCGGCATCCTTGGCCACCGCGATCAACTTTTCGTGTTCGGTGACGTACCCCAGCCCGTCGTAACCGATGGCGTTGGGGTTACGCTGGATTTCGCTGGTGATGCCAACCGAAGAAGGCATGAGCAGCGTTTGCGGCGCGAACACTTCGGTGCTCTCGCTGTTGCCCATGCGCACCACCGTCTCCAAAAAATAGACGTGGGTGCCAGAGTTGCTTTCACGTGACACCAGGATAATGGGCGCATTGTTGCCGCCGACATCCTGCCAGTTGGTGATCTTGCCGGTAAAAATCTGCGACAGCTGCTCGATCGTCAGTTTGCTGACGGGGTTGGCCGGGTTGACGATGACCGCCAGGGCGTCGATCGCCACCTGGTGTTCGACCGGCTCGAAACCGTTGGCTTTGGCTTCTTCGATCTCGCTCGCCTTCATCTCGCGTGACGCATTGGCCATGTCGGCGGTGCCGTTGATCAGCGCTGCAATGCCGGTGCCCGACCCACCGCCGGTGACAGCAATCTGGACGTCGGGGCGTTCGACGCGGTAGGCTTCCGCCCAGGCCAGGGCCAGGTTGACCATCGTATCGGAGCCTTTGTTCTGGATCGCGCGCCCGGCGGTCGATCCAGCCTCGGCGCTGGTGGAGGAGTTGGTTTGTCCGGTGCAGGCCGCCAGCAAGACCAGCACCAGCAACAGGCTCAACAAGTGTCGTACGCGTGGCATAGCTCGTTTTCGGCTCGATTCTTGCACGCTGAGGCATCGCAAAAGAATAGCTCCTGCAATCTGGCTGGATGACACAGCAATTCACGGGAAATTATTCTTTTACGAGCCTTGAGTGTCTATCAGACCACGAAGGCACAAAGGCACGAAGTTTTATATTATTTTAATGCATGTCGTGGGAATTGCCAAGTGGGTCCGGGGTGGTGGGTGGCAGCGCGGACGGCAAGGCCAGTCCCTTCTAACCCAACCAGCGATTCAATCGCCGGTAGATGTCGTCATCGCCACGTTTGCCCACCAACAGGATCAAAACTGCTTGGGCCTGATCGTCGATCTCGTAGATAATTCGGTACTCCCCTACGTCGACCCGAAAGCCGGTGGCAATGGGCTTGATGTCTGGCGGACGCGGGTCGATGCTCAACTCGAAGATCTTGAGCGTAATTTGGCGGTACACTTTGGC
>JAYRNS010000224.1:0-2106 GCA_041912075.1 Anaerolineae bacterium | reverse complement strand
CCAGCGCCGCGCGGGGAACGGCGCCAGTGCGGCCGCGAGATAGACCAGTGGCACGAGCAGCAGGAGCAGCGCGCCGGGCGATTCCTGCACGGGTGGCCTCCAGACGGGGTGGACGGCCCCAAACGTAGGCGTCACCTTATATTCTGTAAAATACATCTTTTGTAACTACTCATTCACTTTTCAAGAACTAAATGACAGCGACACTCTCCCGGATCAACTACCACCATCTGCATTACTTCTGGGCCGTCGCCAAGGAGGGCCACCTCAGCCGCGCGGCCGCCCGCCTGCACATCGCACCCTCCGCGCTCTCCACCCAGATCCGTCAGCTGGAGGTGCGGAATGACTTCCCGCGCCGAACCACTCAGGGCCATGACCGGCTCGTGTGCGGTGGCACCCAGGTCCTGGGCGGCAGCCAGCAGATCGTCATAATTGCGGCGAATGCTGGTGATCGGCTGGTCGGACATCAACCCCATAACGGGCAGCGGCAGTTGGACCAGGACCTGGTTACCCAGGGCCACGGCCAGGCCGCCCTTCATGCTGCCCACTGCACGTGCAGCGGTGTGCATGCTCTGATCGTCGGCACCGATGACGACCAGGTTGTGATGATCGTGGGCCACCGAGCCAGCCATGGCACCACGCCGCAGGCCGGTGTTGGCAATGAAACCCAGGCCCACATGACCGCTGCTGAGGTGCCGCTCGATCACGGCCATCTTGGCAAGATTGCGTGTTGGGTCAGCCACCGCCATACCGTCGATCACGGTGGCATCCATCACCAGATGTTCGGTGACGATTTGGTCCGGAATAGCACCGATGACGCGCAGGCGCTGCCCGGCTGCCGCGACTGCAAAATCAACCTGCTCCCAGTCGACATTCATCGAGGCGCGGGCATGGGGTTGGCGGCGCAGGTGGCCATTTGGCCACGGCAGCATCACACCGTCGGCCGCCACCAGCTGCCCTGCCCGATAAACCTGGCGCACGGTGAATGTCTCCAGCGAATCGAACACAATGAGATCCGCCCGTCGTCCGGGGGCCACGGCACCGGCGTCGCGCAGGCCAAACCACTCACTCGTGTTGAGCGTGGCCATTTGAATGGCCGTCAGCGGCGGAATACCGTGCTGGATGGCCGTACGCACCATGAAGTCGATACCACCCTCATCCAAGAGGTCGGCCGGCTGCCGGTCGTCGGTGCAGAAGCAGAGGCGCCGGCTGGTCGCGGGTGTCACGAGCGGCAGGAGCGTGCGCAGGTTATGGGCATTGGTCGCTTCCCTGATCAACACGTACAGACCAAGACGGAGCTTTTCTAGCGCCTCGGTGACCGTGGTGCACTCGTGATCCGAGCCGATGCCGGCGGCCGCATAGGCCTGCAGGGCGCGGCCGCGCACACCCGGTGCATGCCCGTCGATCGGACGGCCCTGGAAGGCGGTAATCTTGTGCAGCACAGAGGCATCACCCTGGATGACACCGGGGTAGTTCATCACTTCACCCAGCCCGATGACCCAGGGGTTGTAACGCAGGTCGACCAGCTGTTCGACCTCGAGACGCGCACCGGCGGTGGCCATGTGGGTGGCCGGCACGCAGGACGGCACGTTGACATAAACGGTCAGGGGACCGTATTTGGCCGTCTCAAGCATGTAACCGATGCCTTCCAGACCGAGCACGTTGGCTACTTCGTGCGGATCGATGACGACGGTCGTGGTGCCGCGCGGCAGCACGGCGCGCGTGAACTCAGGAACGGTGCAGAGGGAGCTTTCGATGTGGACGTGGGCGTCAATCAGGCCCGGGGCCACGTATTGACCTTTCAGGTCATGAACCACCTGGCCGGCGTAACCGGTGCCTAAAGCGGCGACGCGTCCACCGGCCAATACGATGTCGGTGTCTTCGATGGCACCGGAATACACGTTGACCAGGCGCGCATGGCGTAAGACCAGATCGGCGGGGACGTCGCCACGGGCCACAGCAAGCAAATCTGGGAGTTCCATCTGTTTTGCTTCTCCTTTGAAAGCTTGCAAGGTATTATAACATACATTAATCAAATTCTTGAATTGACATTTTGTCCATGTTCGTGTATCTTGAACGTACATCTGTCTCCCTGCGCCGCCCGTCGCT
>JAYRNS010000223.1:0-3524 GCA_041912075.1 Anaerolineae bacterium | reverse complement strand
GGTGACCCACAACCTGTAATCGAGAGTGGGTCCCGCCGGATTCGAACCGACGACCAACCGGTTATGAGCCGGCCGCTCTCACCGCTGAGCTAGGGACCCCTGTGGTGCTGCTGATTTGTCGATTTGTGAAGAGCGGGCGAAGGGAATCGAACCCTCACAACCAGCTTGGAAGGCTAGTGTTCTACCATTGAACTACGCCCGCAAATAGTCGGGGCGAGAGGATTTGAACCTCCGACCCCAGCGTCCCAAACGCTGTGCGCTTCCAACTGCGCTACGCCCCGGCGGCGCATAGTATACCGCATCGAGCAATTTCAAGCAAACGCACACCCCACAATCCACAACCCAATCTAAAATCGCAAATCCAAAATCCAAAATATCACGGTCCCCACGCCAGCTTCTCATCGCTCCAATCGGGCAGCGTGCCCGGCAAATTGGTGATCTTGACCGGGTTGCCGCGCGGTTGGACGACGTACAACGCCCAAGGACCGTCACGATTGGAGAGGAACGCAACCCACTTGCCATCCAGTGACCAGGTTGGCAAACCATCGATGCCGGCACTGGGTGCGAGCGGCGTCACCGTACCGTTGGCTTCACGCAGGAACAGGTCCCAGTTGCCGGTGCGTTGGGCCGACATAAAGGCCAGCCGGTTACCACCTGGTGCCCAGGCGGGTGCCGTGTCACCGGCGACGTTAGTGAGCGGGTTATAGCGGCTGCGGTCGGGTGACAGCTGCCAGATACCGCAGCGGTTCCCCTGGTCATCACACCCTTCCAGAGCGATCTGCTGCCCCGGATACCAGGCTGGGCTGCGTCCAAAGCCAATATATTCGGTGGCCTCGGTGCCTTCCGACCAGGCATGGTACAGGCGCCAGCGACGGTCGGCTTCACGGTTGGAGGTAAATATCCACTCCTTGCCATCCGGTGACCAGGTTGGTGCGCTGTCTTCGGCGAAGGTGGTCACCCGGCGCGTGATCTCGCCATTGGGGTTGATCGTCGCCAATCCAATCATGTCGCCACGTGTGTTGCGCACGGCCAGCCCTACACCGGCGGGACCCATACTCGGTTGGCGCACATTGGTGGCAATCGCCTGCGGACGGGAATTGGGTGCCACAGCCGTGCGATAGAGCACGTAACGGTTGAATTCGGGGTCCCAGGTGGCAAAATAGAGGTAACCACCTGCCACCGTACCGGCCGGTGGGGCTGTCGTACTGCCCGGCGCTACCCCTGCGATGACGGTTGGTTCAGGTGGCAGTGTCCCCTGGGCAACACAGCGTTTGCTGGCTTCGTCGTTTTTGCTGCGCAGCGTCGTGCTCGGCTGCAGCACCAGTGCCGCCGCATATTCGGTTGCGGCGCTGCACCAGTTGTTGCGCTGGGCCAGCAGGTCCGCATACGCGACGGTAGCACCTGCCAGACGGGTCTCCACGTCCAGATAATCAGGCCTTAGCTTGTACAGGTCCCCAAATGCGGTCGTTGCTTTCTGCCAGTTGGCCTGCCAATACCCCAGCGCCTGTAGATAGCGTGTCGCCAGGTCCTTCTGCTCTTGGGCCTGGACATCTTTGGGTCGTACGATCAACGCCCGCTCGAACTGGCGAATGCCCTCTTCCATGCGGCCGGCTGCCACGAGTGCCAGTCCCTGGTTGAAAAAACTCTTGTACAACAAATTGGCAACCGTCACCGGCTCGTAGTTTGGATCAAGGGCCTGCAGTCTTTCGAGGCGCAGGCTTGCCTCGCCCCAATTCCGCTGATCGTACAGGCCCTGCGCCTCGGTCAGCAGGGTGTTGCGCATGTCGAGAGTTGCCGCAGGTGCGGGGGTGGCCGTGGCCACTGGTGTGTCGACGGTGGTGGCCGTCGGCATCGGCGTGCTGGTCATGGTCTGCAGACGGCTGAGTGCCTGTTGGGCATCCTGGTTGCCCGGCTGCAAACGCAGCACCATATCCAATTCGGCGCGTGCCAGGGCCAGTTCGCCCGCGTTCAAATGGTCGATGCCGCGTGCGTAGTGCTCGGCCACGGCCGTAGCCTGGTCGGCGGCCCGCTGCACCAGACCCGCGCGAACACCAAAAACGCCGGCGCCCAATACACCCACCAGACCCAGTGCGAGCACAATACCGTAAACGACTAACCAGCGCCAGCTTGGCCCTGGCCATCGCCGTTTGACCAGACGAAGTCTGCGGCGTGTCATCGTGGGTTTGTCAGGCGTGGCTGCTGCTCGATCATCCGCCTGATTGGCAGTCGAAGGCTGCCCGGCAAGGTGTTGTTCGCGTTGAGATGGATCGTCAAGCATGGGAATTCGTGATAGGGCGTTAGCGCAACGCCATCTCCTGCTGGAATTGAAAAATGGGTTGGTCCCCGTCATCGAGGATTTGTACACTGACCACACCCCGATCGGGCAAATCGGGCGGCAGCGGTATGGTTAATTTGAGCGGCTGGGCAGGCTGCAGGTCCACCGGCTGCGTACTGACGGCGGTGCCAGCCACGGTCAAGGCCAGCTCACCGCGCACCTGGTGTACGGGGTAGACGTTGACCTGCATCCCGGCACCGGTTGTTTGCAGATTGAGCGCCGCAGTGGCATCGGCAAAGACCACGTCACCGATGCCAGCCACCGGGTACCACGTCTCTTCCCAATACAGCGAATCGCTGGCGCCCAGACGGACCGTGTCATCGAAGGTGGGTGCAAGCCCGCCGTGCATTTCGACATAAGCAGACCCATCGTCGGTGTAGGTCGCGGGCGCAATGGGATCACTGCCACCCAGGCCAAACAACTTGGCACCCGGCATCACGTCTGGGGGGAAAATGCGCACCAGCCCTTCATCGGCATCGGTGTCGTACACACCCATAAAACCAGCCTGCACCGCAGGACGCGCAAAAAAGCCGAGATACTGCCGCCAATTGCCCAAACGGCTCAGGTCGCGCCCCTGGTAGACTGGCCACGACATCGGCTGGCCAGCCGCCGGCAGGTCAGGATCACCCGTGGAATGGATGGTGACTTCGTCCGCCGGCAGAATAAAATGCAGGGCAGCCGAAGGCCGGTTGTGGCCACCTGGCGCCAGCATGGCATTCAGCCAATACTTGAAGTCGACCGGCTGGTCGGTAGGGTTGGTCAAACGAGTCCGCAGTGTCAGAGCGGCTTCGTCGGCCAGCAGCGAAATGTCTGTGCTTACCTGCAGCCGGCCCTTGGGCTGCTGAAACACGGTCAACGTGGCCTCCACATCGCTGAAATGCAGCGAATCGTAGCCCCACGCCGTACCCCAGGCATACCCGTGATCGGCCACCGGCAGACCCCATTCTACCCCACCAGCCGCCAGCCAGCCAGCCTCCAGGCCATCCTGCGGTGGCGGCCCCCAAGGCGATGGTTTGAGCACCGCGTTCTTGTACAATAAATCGTGCCCGCTGGGCTTGTAGATGAGCTCGTAGAGACGCCCGCCCAATTCGGGCAGGACACTCACACGCAGGTACTCATTTTGCATGATCAATTGGCGGTATGCCTGCGGTGTGGTCTGCGGCTGTGATGCCAGGTAGGCCGCCTGATC
>JAYRNS010000222.1:0-16589 GCA_041912075.1 Anaerolineae bacterium | reverse complement strand
GATGCCAGCCTGGCGCGCCAGGGTTATGCGCAGCCCGCGTTCGAGATGACACCCGCGCCTGCGGGCGAGGCAGAGTCGACCGCGTGAGCGACGTGTTTGGTCTGCTCAACTTGCACAAGCCGGCCGGGTGCACGTCACGTTGGGTGGTCGATTTTGTGAGCCGTGCGACCGGCGTAAAAAAAATTGGCCACGCCGGCACGCTCGATCCGCTGGCCAGTGGGGTGTTGGTGCTGTGCCTGGGGCCGGCCACGCGCCTGGTCGAATACGTCCAGGCGGGGACGAAAGTGTACCGGGCACAGGTGACGTTGGGCGTCAGTACGACCTCTTACGACCGCGAGGGTGCCGTGGTGAGGACCCGGCCTGTACCACCGCTGTTGGCGGATGACCTGGCTGCGCTGTTGGGTCAGTACGTGGGCGACATCGAACAGCAGCCGCCGGCCTTTTCGGCGGTGAAGGTGGACGGTGTCGCGGCCTACCGGCGAGCCCGCCGTGGCCAGCCGCTGGACCTGCCACCGCGTACCGTGCACATCAGCCGGCTGCAGCTGCTGGCGTGGGATCCGCCGCGTTTTACGGTCGAGATTCACTGTGCGCCGGGCACCTACGTGCGCTCGCTGGCCCACGATTGGGGTGAGGCATTGGGCTGTGGGGCCCATCTGACTGACCTGGTGCGGCTGGCCAGCGGCCACTTTCACCTGGAAGACAGTGTTCTGCCCGACCGCCTGGCGGATGCCGCGCAGGCCGGCAGCTGGCTGCAGTACCTCCTGCCGCCCGACGAAGCGGTGCGCGACCTGGTCGCGGTGCAGTGCGATGAAACTGGCACATCCACCCTGCGGCATGGCAATCCGTTGCCCTGCCCGACGGTACCGGGCACCGTGACGGGCCGTGCCTATGATCCGGACGGGCGATTCTTTGCACTGGTGACCTACGACGCGGACCGCCAGCAGTGGCGCCCGCACAAGGTGTTTGTCAACGAGTGATAACAACCAGGGACGTTCCGATGAATGTCTACCACGATGTACAGCTCACCCAAATTGAAACTCCCACCTATCTGAGCATTGGCAATTTCGACGGCGTGCACCGCGGTCACCGTGCGCTGCTGCAGCAGTTGGTCAGTGCGGCGCACAGCGATGGCGGCCTGGCTGGTATTGTGACGTTCGACCCGCATCCGCGTGAAGTGCTGCGTCCCGATCAGGCACTGCCGCCGTTGAATACGCTGGACGAACGATTGGCGCTGCTGCAGCCAATGGGCCTCGACTTCGTCATCGTCCAGCCTTTTACCCTGGACTTTGCGCAGATGGAGGCGCACGACTTCGTACGCCTCCTGGTCGACCGGCTGCACCTGCGCCAGCTGTGGGTGGGGCCGGATTTCGCGCTTGGCCGGCAGCGGGCAGGTACGGTGCCGGTTTTGCAGACGCTGGGTGCCGAAATGGGCTTCCAGGTCCGGGTGCTGGAGACACAGCGTGTGTCCGGTGAAGAAGTGCGCAGCGGGCGTATCCGCGAGCTGCTCCTGGCCGGCGACGTGACTACGGCCAGCCACCTCCTGGGCCGGCCGCACGTTGTGCGGGGCGAGGTCGTTGGCGGTGCTCGCCGCGGCAGCACCATCGGCTTTCCCACGGCGAACCTGGCCGTAGTGGGCAACCGCCTGGTGCCGGCCAACGGCGTGTACGCAACCTGGATCGATCTGCCGGCCGAACGCCGGGCGGCTGTAACCAACATTGGCGTACGGCCCACGTTTGCTGGTCAGGATCGATCGATCGAAGCACACATTCTCGATTTTAATGGCGACCTATACGGCCAGGTGGTGACCTTGCACTTCGTTGCGCGGCTGCGCGGCGAACAGCGGTTCGCCGGTGTGGACGAGCTGGTGGCACAGATTCGGCGCGACGTGGCCGCCGGCCGGGCGATACTGCACGACCAACCGGTCAACCGTGGTCTGCCTGGCGTGTTCGAGGAACTCGACCACACCGCCGATTGGGCCGTGCGCATTTTTGGGACCAGCCTGTCAGAGCTGTTCGCCCACGCTGGCCAGGCGCTGTTTTATCTGATGGGTGCGCCGTTCGACGCGCCAGCAACGGTCCAGCACGACGTGACGGTCGAGGCGAGTGACCTCGAGATGCTGTTGGTGCGCTGGCTGCAGGAGCTGCTTTTTTACATGGAAACGGCCGGTGAGCTCTTTTCGCAGTTCGACGTGGCCCAGGCCACACCGCCAGCCGGTGATGCACCGGCGCGTTTGCGGGCGACGATTGCCGGCCGGCCTGGACGCTCCGATCTGGCACACGTCAAGGCGGTGACGTACCATCACCTGGCAGTGCAGCAGACAGCCAGCGGTTGGGAAGCCACCGTGGTTTTCGACACGTGAGGTGAAATGAACACGGACAGTGATGCGCCAGAAATCGGGATTGGTCTGTTGGGTCACGCCTTTATAGGCCGGGCACACAGCAATGCCTATAAAACAATCCCGTACATGATCTACCCGCCGCCGGCACGGCCGCGGTTGGTGGCCATTTGCGGGCGGGATGCGGCGCGCGTGAATGAGGCGCGTGACCGGTATGGGTACGAGGCTGGCTATACCGATTGGCGTGAGATGTTGAACGACCCGCGTGTACAGGTGTTCGACAACGGCGGGCCGAACGACGTGCATGCGGCTGCCTGTATCGCGGCGGCTGCTGCCGGCAAACACGTCATCTGTGAAAAACCGCTGGCGCGCAGCGCGGACGAAGCAGCCCAGATGCGCGATGCCGTGGTCCAGGCCGGGGTCAAACACATGGTTGCCTTCAATTACCGCTTCGTGCCGGCCCTGGCCCACGCCCGCCGTCTGATCGAGCAGGGTGCGTTGGGGCGCATCTATCACTTCCGAGCCGCCTACTTGCAGGAACGACTGCACCCCACCTACGGCACGGCCTGGCGCTGGCGGCTGAGCAGAGACCGGGCCGGCAGCGGGGCCTTGGGCGATCTCGGTTCGCACATCATCGACCTGGCGCACTTTTTGGCGGGTGATATCGCGGCCGTGGCGGCAATGACGCGCACGTTCGTCAGCGAACGCCCCTTGCCCGATGGCAGCGGTATGGGCAAGGTGGACGTGGATGATGCTTTCGTCGCCAGTATCGCCTTCCGCAGTGGCGCGCTTGGCACCCTGGAGGCCACGCGCTACGCCGTGGGTCACAAGAACTACCAGTTCATCGAGATCAACGCCGAACGCGGCAGTCTGCGTTTCAACCTGGAGCGCTTGAACGAGCTGGAGGTCTTCTGGACCGACGACGCGCCCCACGCCACGGCCGGCTTTCGCACGGTGTTGATGACCGACAGCCAGCACCCCTGGATCGAACACTGGTGGCCGGCGGGTCATATCATCGGCTGGGAACACACCTTTGTCCACGAGCTGGCGCATTTTTTGGGCTGCGTGGCCCACGACCGGCCCGTGGCGCCGGTGGGGGCCACGTTCGAGGATGGCTATCGGGCAGCCGTGGTGACGGATGCCATCCTGGCATCCGCTGAGGGCCGGCACCAGGTAGACATAAAGTATTAAAACTCAAGGCTTCCACAGTCTTACGGACTTCGGAAGCCCGCGTTAGGCACGAAACAAGGGTTGCGAAGTCTCGCAGACTTCGCAACCCTTGTTCAGGCGTCGAGCGCGGCTTCCTGCACGCGCGCATCTTCCGCAATCAGGAATGTGTTGTAGATGTCCTGAAAGACGGCCGGGCTGAGCCGGTAGAGGTGACGCAGGATATCATAGGCCACGGCGCGGATTTCCCACTGCGCCGCTTTGTCACAGCGCAGCCAGAGAAAATGGCGCCAGGCCCGGAAGTTCATCGAGACGATCAACCGGGTGGTGGCGGCGTTGGGCAATAGAAAGCGGCTGTCTTCTTTGCGAATCCCCAGGGCGCGCAGTTCGCGGTAGGCCTCTTCCAAATCGTGCATGGCCTTATCGAACCGTGCATGGGCTTCGGGGTTAGCTGCGATCGCCGGTGGGGTCACGACCACTTCCTCTTCCGCCTGGATGATGCGGCTCAGGTCGGTGTAGCGCTGGCTTTCCTGGCTGTAGCTGGCCAGGCGATGCCGTACCAGTTGATGACTGGCGGCGCGCGAGATGCCCTCGATGAGAAAGGTCGCCGAACAGTGTTCGATGATATCCTCGTGCCCTTCATGGATGCGCGCAGCGATGAAACCCGGCGCTCTCCCCTGTTTTTCGGTGGAGCGGTAACATACACGCCCGGCGAATTCGATCAGATGACTGGCAAATTCCTCACGACCCTGATCCAGCAGGTAGCGTACGTCGCTCCCTTCTGGGTCATGTTCCGATAATTCAGGGTTCATCTGCGTATACGCAAGCAGCACCACACGCATAGCCTTATCCCTTCCTCACCACAGCAAGCCGTTCAACCACCGTCCAACCTCCATCATCCAACCTCCACCGTCCAACTTCCAGTATCCAACCTCCACTACACCTGGCGAATATCAAATATCTCCGCCTTGAGTGGTTCCATGAGGGAGCGGACCTGATCGAGCGTCAAGTCGGCGACTTTGATCATCACCTCGAACTGGTTGGCCTCTGGACCGCCGAGGGTGCTGAGCGAGAGGATGTCGCCGCCGGCGACAGTGATGGCACTGGTCAGCATCGCCAGCTCGCCCTTCATGTCGGGCACGCGGACGGTGACGCGTACCCCCTGGCTGCGCGCACCGAGCAGGTCGACGAAGAGTTTGAAAAGGTCTGATTCGGTAATGATGCCGACGAGATTCTGATCAACGTCCAGTACCGGCAGGCCGCCGATTTTTTTGTCGGCCATGATGCGCGCGGCCTCTTCCAGGGGGGTGTCAGGCTGAACGGTGATCACGGGCGAGGACATGATCTTCTCGACACTCAGGCGGGCCAGTAGATAACGCAGCTCAAATATGTCAAGCGAGCTGGCCGGCGAGGGTGACGCCAGATACAAATCCTTGTCAGACACGATGCCAACGAGCTTGCCTTGTTTGTCCACCACGGGTAAGCGGCGAATATTCTTGTCGCGCATCAAACGCAGCGCGTCGTCCACGCCGGTCTGACGGCTGACCGTAACGAGGTTCTTGCTCATGCGCTCGCCAACTAACATTTCTCTCCTCCTATTCGATCGTGTGTTCTCTGGCCAAACTGCCCGCGCCCACGCCTCCCGCCTCACGCGTCACGTCCTCACGTGTCACGCCTCACGCGTCACGTCTTCACGCCTCACGTCTTCACGCCTCACGTCTTCACGCCTCACGTCTTCACGTCCCACGCCTCACGCCCTCCCGCCTCACGTCCTCACCGCCCTACCGCTCATTCACCACCGCCACCGCCACGTCGGGCCGGTCGGTAATGATCCCATCGACCCCCATGTCCAACAGGCGGCGCATTGTTTCGGCATCGTTGACGGTCCACACGTGTACTTTGGCGCCGTGATGATGGGCGGCATCGATGAAGCTGGGGGTGACAACGTGGGTACTGCCCGAGTACTCCGGGACCTGGAAGGCATCGGCCACGGGACGGTAGATGGCCGAGACACGCAGAAGTTGGGCTAAATAAAACGTACGCACCTCGCCGGTGGCCGCACTGGTCGCGATAGCGGGCGCCAGCGCACGAAATCGATCCAGGACGTCGTCGTGCTCGGAACCCACCAGAACACGATCCTGGGCGCCAGCCCGGTCGATCACTTCTTTGACCGCCGCCTCCATCGGTGGATCGGTCTGTTTGATCTCGATGTTCACCCGCATGTCAGGGAAGGCGGTCAGCACTTCCTCCAGCGTCGGAATCGTGACTCCCTGGCCACGATAGGGGAAGGTTTGCCCGTCGTCGGGTGTAAAATGATAACCGGCATCGAGCTGTCGCAGCTCATCCAGGGTCAGATCGTGCACCGCACCCTTGCCATCGGTCGTACGGTCCACAGTGTCATCGTGAATCACGACCACCGCACCATCCGCCGTGGTGTGCACGTCGAGCTCGAGTGCATCGGCGCCGAGGTTGACGGCGTTCTGGAAGGCGACCAGCGTGTTTTCTGGCGCCAGCGCGGCGCCACCGCGGTGCGCCAGCACCAGCGGACGATCACTCTGCAAGTAGGGCTGGGGCGGTCGCGGCTGGATGGTGAGCAGGCGGTAGATCACAAACAGCACCACGACCACCAGAACCATCAGCAAGACACGCAGCACCAGCCGGCCGCGTGACGTTTCGCTCTTTTTATCGCTCATCGTTCGATCCTGTAACCAAAACGACGCAGGTACGCCTCGTCGCGCCGCCAGTGAGGCACCACTTTGACCCAAAGTTCCAGGTAGACCCGGGTCGACAGCAGCTGTTCGGTTTCGCGCCGTGCGTCCTGGCCGATTCGTTTGAGCATCTTGCCCGATTCGCCTAACACGATTCCCTTCTGTGACTCGCGCTCGACATAAATCGTCGCCGCGATATAGGTCATGTCAGCTGAACGTTCCTTGAACTCATCCACGACGACGGCCACCGCGTGCGGCACTTCTTCGTGCAGGTGACGCAGGACCTGTTCACGCACCAGCTCGGCAACCACAAATCGCTCCTGCACGTTCGTCACCTGGTCGGCCGGGTAATACTGTGGACCCGGTGGCAGTACGTCGCACAGAACCACCAGCAGGTCGTCCAGATGCAGACGCTGGGTCGCCGAGAAAGCCACACTCGCGGTGGCTGGCAGCAGCACCTGGAAGGCCTCGCGCCGCGCGGCGAGCAGTGTTTCGTCGACCCGGTCGATCTTGTTAAGACCCAATACCAAGGCTTGGGCATCCGTCCGTGCTGCCAGCAATTCGGCAATACGCTGGTCTTCGGCCTGCGGTGGCTCGGTCACGTCGACGACCCACAGAATGGCGTCGGCATCCGGTACGGCACGCACGGCCTGGTCGACCATGAACGCGCCCAATTTGTGTTTGGGGGTGTGAACCCCAGGCGTATCGATGAATATGATCTGTGCGTTGGCCTGTGTCAGGATGCCCAGCACCTGGTTGCGCGTTGTTTGTGGCTTGGGGGAGGTGATGACAATCTTCTGCTGCAAAAGTGCGTTGAGCAGGGTTGATTTGCCAACGTTGGGCCGTCCAATCAGGGCAATAAAACCTGACCGGTAGTCAACGGGCAGTGTGTTCTCTTCGACAGTCAGCACCATGCCATTCTCTCGCGTTTCGTAGGTACTGCCGTCGATTTTACCCCAAACCTGCAAAATGTCCAAGAAAAGCCGATGACATCTGACAAAGGTCAAACGGCGTACCAACGTATTTCTAACAGTTGCGTGGTATCCTTGAGACCGAATCATACGAATCACAGCCTATCCGAAGGGTGCCGTGCTCAAGAGGCAGGGTGGGGTCTTTCGAATAGGCGCTTGCGTGGAGGCCTTATGCGATTGGACAAGTATACACAAAAAGCACAAGAAGCGATAGCTGAGGCCCAGCGTCTGGCTGACGATTATCATCACACGCGGATCGAGACCGAGCACCTGTTGTTGGCTTTGCTCAGCCAGGCCGATGGCGTGGTGCCAACGATTGTCACCCAACTGGGGCTAAACCCCCAGCCGATGGTGGCACAGCTCGAGACCGAGCTGGCGGGCCGCCCGAAAGCCTATGGCAGCAATGTCCAGGCGGGGCTCAGCCCGCAGCTGGGGCGCGTCCTGCAGGATGCGGAAAACGAGGCTGCCGGCATGCGCGATGAGTTCGTAAGTGCCGAGCACCTGCTGTTGGCCTTGACCGGGCCAGGAGGTGGTCTGGCACAGCGGCTGCTGGCGCAAAGTGGCATCGATCGTGAGCGCATTCTGGCGGCGTTGACCGCCATCCGCGGCACCCAGCGTGTGACCAGCCAGAACCCGGAGACCACGTACAAGGCGTTGGAGAAGTACGGACGCAACATCACCCAGCTCGCGCGGCAGGGTAGGCTCGACCCCGTCATCGGGCGGGATGAAGAAATCCGGCGCACGATCCAGATCCTGAGCCGGCGGACGAAAAACAACCCGGTTCTGATTGGCGAACCCGGTGTGGGCAAGACCGCGATCGTCGAAGGGCTGGCGCAGCGCATCGTGCGCGGCGACGTGCCGGCCGGTTTGAAGGATAAGCGGGTCGTGGCGCTCGACATGGGCGCGCTCATTGCCGGAGCCAAATACCGCGGCGAGTTCGAGGAACGGCTCAAGGCCGTGCTCAAGGAAGTGACCGAGTCGGCCGGCCAGGTGATCCTGTTCATCGACGAGCTGCACACCGTCATCGGTGCCGGCGCGGCCGAGGGTTCGATGGATGCCAGCAACATGCTCAAACCGATGCTGGCCCGCGGCGAGCTGCACACGATCGGTGCCACGACGCTGGACGAGTACCGCAAATACATCGAAAAGGATGCAGCACTCGAACGTCGTTTCCAGCCGGTCATGGTCGACGAGCCCTCGGTCGAAGACACCATTTCGATCCTGCGCGGTCTCAAGGAGCGATACGAGGTTCATCACAACGTGCGCATCACCGACGCCGCGGTCATTGCCGCCGCGACGCTGTCACACCGCTACATTACCGACCGCTTTTTGCCCGACAAAGCGATCGATCTGATCGACGAGGCGGCCAGCCGGCTGCGTATGGAGATCACGTCCGATCCGGCAGCTCTGGACGAGGTCAAGCGGCGTATCATGCAGCTCGAGATCGAGCGCGAGGCGCTGAAAAAGGAGAGCGACGAGGCCAGCAAGGCACGTTTGCAGGATCTGGAGCAAGAACTGGCCAGTGCGCGCGAAAACGAGCGTGCTCTGCTCGCCCGCTTGACCCAGGAGCGCGAGGTTATCCAGCGCGTGTCGTCGCTCAAAGAAGAGATCGAGCGCACGCGCCTGGAGATCGAGCAGGCCCAGCGGCGCGCCGATTACGCCCGTGCGTCCGAGCTGCAGTACGGGCAGCTGAGCAACCAGGAGCGCGCCCTGCGCGAGGCAGAAACGCTCCTGCAGGAGATGCAGCAGCGCGGCATGATGCTCAAGGAGGAGGTCGGCGCCGAGGACGTGGCCGAAGTCGTGGCCAGCTGGACGCACATCCCGGTGAGCAAGCTGCTGGAAGGCGAAGTGGCCAAGCTTTTGCAGATGGAAGACCGTATCCACCAACGGGTGGTGGGCCAGGATGATGCTGTGCGCGCCGTGTCAGCGGCGGTGCGCCGTGCTCGTGCCGGTCTGCAGGATCCGAACCGGCCGATTGGCAGCTTTATCTTCCTGGGTCCAACCGGCGTCGGGAAGACCGAGCTGGCACGAGCCCTGGCCGAGTTCTTGTTCGACGACGAAGGGGCTATGGTACGCATCGACATGAGCGAGTACCAGGAACGGCACACCGTGAGCCGCCTGATTGGCGCACCACCCGGTTACGTCGGTTATGACGAAGGGGGCCAGCTCACCGAAGCGGTGCGTCGCAAGCCGTACAGCGTCGTGCTGTTCGACGAGATCGAAAAAGCGCACCGGGAAGTGTTCAACATCCTCTTGCAGGTGCTGGATGACGGCCGGCTGACCGATGGGCACGGACGCACGGTCGATTTCAAGAATACAGTGGTCATTATGACCTCCAATATCGGCAGCCACTTCATCAACGATCCGTCGCTGGGGGACGAGCAGAAACGCGAACGGGCCCTGGCAGCTTTGCGCCAGGAGTTTCCGCCCGAGTTTCTCAATCGAGTCGATGAAGTGATCGTCTTCCATACGCTGACGCGGGCCGATATGGTGCACATCGTGGAGATCCAGCTGCGCCGCCTGGCGAAGCGGTTGGCCGAAAATGGTCTGCATTTGGAGGTCAGCCCAAAGGCCAAGGAGCACCTGGCGGACATCGGCTACGATCCGACTTATGGTGCACGCCCGATCAAACGTGCCATCCAGCAGGCTGTCCAGGACCCGCTCGCCCTGGCGCTGCTGCAGGGACATTTCGACCGCGGCGATACCGTCAGCGTCGATTACCGCAGCGGGCAGATCGTGTTTGCGTGGTAACCCATACTCCGTGTATAATCCCCCCTGTTGCCCAACCGTGGGCGCCGCTCGGGCCGAGGTCAATCGATCGCGTTCGATTCTGGGAGGCCGGCATGGATGTGATTCAGCAGCTGTGGATGCAGCTGCACAATAACCCGATGGCTCACCTGGGGCCGGCGAGTTACATCGTCCTGGCGATCCTGGTGGGTTTCGAGGGTCCCTTTGCAACCCTGGCGGGTGGTGCATTGGCCGGTTCGGGGCGGATGCTGCCGCAAGTCGTGGTGATGGTGGCCATCGGTGCCAACCTGGCGGCCGACGTGTTCTGGTATTCCCTGGGCTACACCGGTAAAGCGGCGTGGCTTCTGCCCTATGCGCGCTGGTTTGGCATCCGGCCACAGCATATCAGCCAGCTGCAAGACAATATGTACCTCCATGCCCACCGGGTCCTGCCACTGACGAAGTTCGGCGCCGGCCTGGCCATTCCAGCTCTGATTGCCACCGGAATGGCACGCGCCCCCTGGCAGCGCTGGCTGCCCATCCTGGCGGTGGCCGAAGCCATTCGCACCTCATTCCTGGTCCTCCTGGGCTATACCGCTGCCACTGCGTTGGCCGAGGCCTCGCAGAGTATTCGTCTCGTCATGGCAGTGGTCACTGTGTCGCTCGGTGTGGCTTTCGTGGTGTGGATTCGCCGCTGGCGACGACCCCTGCCGGCGCTGGAAGAGGCCCATCGCGAGCCCTAGCACGCAGGACAAACCTCACCACCCTCCCCGGTCAGTGGGGGGGAATCACGATTTTTCAGACGTCACAGGTCTTACGATCTGTGACGTCTTCGAGCCTATCCGAATAGCCGCCCTCAGGCGCCTTGTTGAGGCGAATAACAGGCTATTCGGATAGGCTCTTTGTTTACAATTTGACAGAGCGCACCCGTCTGATTATAATGACTTTGTAAATTCAATGGACTAACAAAGTTTGAATGGAGCTATCCAACCATGACATCATCCACATTTCCGCTCGTTGCGCCGGCACACGTGCCGCCACTTGACCCAGACTACCGGCCAGCCGTGCTGGCCAACCTGGCCTTTCAGCGTGATGTCGCGGCCAGTGGGGTAGGCGTACCCCTGGTGATCGGACTGGAGCGTACGCACGGTGCGCTGTCGCGCTTTGCCACGATGGTTTTTCCCAAAGATCATCCACGGGCCAACGACAACCTGTTTTACGTCGAGCGTATTGTCAAGTTTCTCCTCTGGCAGCGCGGCGGCTGGAAGGTCTACATCGGCGGCCTGCGCGACATTGGTGAGCATATCACCGAGGTCTACAGCGCCCACGGTGCGCGGGCTTTCGACTACCACTTCATGGGCGAACAGGTCTACCAGCGACCCTTTACCGTGGTCATCTGCGATCCCGACGATGTGCCGGTGCAGCACGAACGCGAACAGTCCCTCGGTCGTCATCTTGACGGCTGCCGGATCGGTTTTGATCTGGGCGCGTCGGACCTCAAAGTCTCGGCGGTCATCGATGGTCAGGCCATCTACAGCGACGAAATCGTGTGGGAGCCACGCAAACAGACCGATCCCAATTATCATTACACACGGATCGTGGCTGCGCTCAAGACTGCCCACTCGAAACTGCCCCGTCTGGATGCCATCGGTGGCAGCTCGGCCGGCGTCTACGTCGACAACCGGCCGATGGTGGCGTCGTTGTTTCGCGGTATTCCGGCCGCACGTTACGACGAAGTGCGCAGCATGTTCATGCGCATTGGCGACGAATTTGGTGTGCCGCTGGAGGTGGTCAACGATGGTGAAGTGACCGCGCTGGCCGGCTCGATGTCGCTGGAGGACAACGGGATTCTCGGGATCGCGCTCGGCTCCAGCGAAGCGGTCGGATACGTGACGCTGCACGGCAACATCACCGATTGGCTGAATGAACTGGCGTTTGCCCCGGTCGATTACCGGCCGGATGGACCAAGCGATGAATGGTCGGGTGACCAGGGGGTGGGGGCGCTCTATTTTTCGCAGCAGTGCGTTTTTCGCCTGGCGCCGCGGGCCGGTATTGCGCTGCCCGCCGGCGTGACCGATGCCGAAAAGCTCAAATACGTCCAGAAGCACCTGGAGGCTGGCCATACCGGTGCCGTGCAGATCTGGCAGAGTATCGGCATCTACCTGGGCTACACCCTGGCCCACTACGCCATGTTTTACGATCTCAAACACGTCCTCATCCTGGGCCGGGTGACGTCCGGCAGCGGCGGTCAGATGATTCTGGATGGGGCGCGCGCCGTGCTGGCGGAGGAGTTTCCCGAGCTGGCGACCGCCATCCACATCCAGCTGCCCGACGAAAAGAGCCGCCGGGTTGGCCAGTCGATTGCCGCGGCCAGCCTGCCGGCCGCTTCGACCACGAGGTGATCCCATGCTGCTGGTGACACATGCCACACTCTACACGCCTGATCAGGTTCTGCAAGACGGCACCCTGCTCATCGAGGATGGCCGCATCGCCGCGCTCGGTCCAGCCGGTACGTTGACCGTTCCACCCGGCACACCGGTGCTGGATGCCAGTGGCCTGAACCTGACGCCTGGTTTTATCGACATGCAGTTCAACGGTGGGTTTGGTCACGACTTTACGGCCGACCCGACGACGATCTGGCAGGTGGCCGCGCGGCTGCCGCGTTACGGCGTGACGGCGTTCTTGCCCACGGTAATCACCTCACCTCTGACGACGGTGGCGGCGGCGCAGGCGATCGTGACCCAGCCGCCGGCGAGTGAGCCCACCGGTGCGGTGCCGCTGGGGCTGCACATCGAAGGCCCCTTCCTCAATCCACAGAAAAAGGGCGCTCATAACCCCGCTTACCTCCGGAACCCTGACGTCGAGGCGATCGCCAGCTGGTCCCCGGCGCAGGGGGTGCGTCTGGTGACGCTGGCACCCGAGCTGCCCGGTGCCCTGGCGCTGGTCGAACGGCTGCATGCGCGCGGCATCCTGGTCAGCGCCGGCCACTCCACAGCAAGTTATGCCGGGGCCACCGCGGGATTCGACGCCGGCATTCGTTACGGCACGCACCTCTTCAACGCCATGCCGCCCTTGGGCCACCGTGAACCCGGGCTGCCAGGTGCCCTGCTGACGGATACCCGCCCCGTGGTGGGTTTGATTGCCGATGGGATACACACCCACCCGGCGATGGTCGACCTGGCCTGGCAGGCACTGGGCAGCCGGCGGCTGAACCTGGTGACCGATGCCATGGCTGCGTTGGGCATGCCACCCGGCAGACAACTGCTGGGTGATTTTGAGGTGCTGGTCGACGAGGTCAGCGCCCGCCTGCCCGACGGCACACTGGCCGGCAGCATTTTGTCGCTGGATCAGGCGCTGCGTAATCTGCTGGCCTTTACCGGCTGCTCCCTGGCCGAAGCGCTGCCGACCATTACCAGCACACCCGCGCGGGCCCTGGGTATGGCCGGCGAGCGGGGATCGCTGGCGGTCGGGTATCGCGCCGATCTGGTGCTGCTCGATCGTGAATTGCAGGTGGCGGCCACGTTGGTTGGTGGCAAAGTCGTGTATGCCAGTGAATCCGAGGTGATCGTATGACCGTAGATTTGCCGGGAACGAATCTGTATCGCGAGATTCACGCACAGCCGGATGTGTTGGCCCATCTGCTGGTCGCAGAACGTGCTGCGACCGAGGCATTGGCTGCCGCGATACGGGCGCGGCGTATCGAGCACGTTGTCATCGCCGCACGCGGCACGAGCGACAATGCCGCACGTTATGCCCAGTACCTGCTGGGTGCGGCCAACCGGCTGCCCGTGGGTCTGGCCGCACCCAGTCTGTTTACGATCTACCAGTCGCCGCCGCGTTTTGGCAATGCACTGGTGCTGGGGATCAGCCAGAGTGGGAAGAGCCCCGATATCGTTGCCGTGTTGAATGAAGCACGCCAACAGGGTGCGCTGACGGCTACGATCACCAATGTGCCGGCATCACCGCTGGGCCAGGCAGCTGATTTTGTCATCGACCTGCACGCCGGTGAAGAGCGTTCGGTGGCCGCGACCAAAACCTACACCGCCGAGCTGGCGGCCGTGGCACTGCTGAGCACCTGCCTGGCCGGTGATGGCAAGCGGGATCAGGCTCTGCAGGAGATACCCGGGCAGGTGGAACAGGCATTGGCACTCGACAACCGCATCGCCCAGGTGGCCGAACGTTATCGTTACATGGCGTCGTGCGCCGTTATCGGTCGTGGTTACAACTACGCTACGGCGTATGAAACGGCGTTGAAGCTGAAAGAGCTGACCTACACGGTCGTCGAGGAATACAGCAGCGCTGATTTTCTGCATGGACCACTGGCCCTGGTCGAGCCCGGCTTTCCAGTCGTCGTCGTGGCACCGTCCGGGCCAATGCTGCCCGAGATTCAAGCCTTTATGCGCACGCTGCGTGCGCGCGAAGCAGAGTTGATCGTGCTCAGTGACGATGCAGCAACCCTGGACCTGGCCCGCATACCGTTGGAACTGCCCGCCGGCGTGCCGGAATGGCTGTCACCGCTGACGGCGATCGTGCCCGGCCAGCTGTTTGCCATGCACCTGGCGCACAGCCGCGATTACGACCCCGACCATCCGCGTGCGATACGGAAGGTGACGGAAACGCGCTAACTATTTTGGATTTTGGGTTTGGCGTTGTTTCTGTTACAATCCAGGTTGTGATTGAGAGTCTATCCGAAAACCCTGAAATCACCTGGACACTCAGGCCCTCCGGCGGTTTTTCGGATAGACTCCGAGCTGCACACCCTGTGAACGAGAGGACCCGTTTGTGTCAGAATCGTCCCAACTGATCATTTGCACCTTCGATGCGGCGGACAAGGCGGCTGAGGTGGAACAAGCCCTGGATGCCCTGGACAAACAGATCGACCATTTCAAGTTAGGCAACGTCGCCATCATTCGCAAAACAGACGACGGTGAGGTTGAGTTTCACGAGACACAAGACCGCATGCGCGATCTCAGCCAGACGGTGGGTGCCGTTGCCGGCACCGTGGCCTGGTTCGTCCACAGCCTGGCCGGGTCATTTGGCGCCATGGCGGGCGAAAATGTCTCGGAAAGTACCTACGCGGCCGTGCGGAGTCGTCTGCGCGATTCGGGGTTTGCCGATGATGCGCTCGAACGGGTGGGGGAGCATCTTGATGCGGGCATGTCAGCACTGATCACCCTGGTCAGCCCCGAAGAAGCACCCTACGTCATCGCCGAAATCGAAAAATTGGGCGGGCACCTGGAAGAACAAACCCTCGAACCCGACCTGCTGGCCGAGCTCCTACATGCCGACAAATAATCACCAATCCAAAATCTAAAATCCAAAATCTAAAATCATACCCCCCGCTTCTTCGACCACATCGATAAAATCCTGCGTACTGGCATTACCACCCGCATGCCGCTGGTAGTACGTACGCAGGATTTTGAAGAATTTCTCATCCCCGACCTGGCGGCGCAGTGTGTGCAGGGCCAATGCCCCGCGCTGGTACACCGCGGGGCCAAACAGGTCCGCCGGCGAATCGGGTATGGGCGATCCCAGCCCGCCGGCTTCGATCCGCCGCTGCCACCGTTCCATTACCGCATCGAGCACGCCTGGTTCGGCATGGCGGTTTGCCCATAACAGCGCAAAGTAGGTCGCAAACCCCTCGTTGAGCCACACGTCGCGCCAGGTGGCGGGGCTGACGCTGTCACCAAACCATTGGTGCGCGAGCTCGTGAAAGATGGTCTCTTCACCGCCGCCCTGCCCACCAAACGTCGACAGGGTCTGCGTCTCCAGTGCCCAACCGACGTCTTCGTTCAACAATGCCACACCGTACGTGTCGAACGGGTAAGGCCCGATGAGTTCCTCCATGTAGGCGATCATCTGCGGTGTCACCGCAAAACCAGCCTTGACCGATTCAGGTGTATCGACGGGAAAGTAGTTGCGGATAGGAAGGCCGTGCGGCCCCGTCTGTTCCTGCACCGTATACTCGCCGATGTGCACGGTGGCCAGGTAACTTGCCATGGGATCGGTCATCTCCCAGGTATAGGTGGCCGTTTCACCGGTCTTGCTGACGTCAGTCAATACACCATTGGCCGCAACCTGGTAGGGTTGGGGGACCGTCATGCGGAAGGTATAGGTGGCCTTATCCGCCGGGTGGTTGTTGACGGGGTACCAGTTCATGGCACCCGATGGCTCACTGACGACGAATAGGCCATCTGGCTGCCGCAGCCAGCCCAACGGAATCGTCGGCACACTCGGATCACGAATCGGCCGCGGCGTGCCGGCATAATCCGCCGTGACGGTGAAGGGTACGCCAGTCGCAAGCATCGTCGTCGGTGTGATGACCAGTTCGTCGTCGACGCGGACAAAGCGGGCCGGCACGCCATCGACGGCGACGCCGTGCAGCTGCAGACCGGAGAAGTCGAGGTGGAAAGCCGTCAGGTCCTGCGTGGCCTGCGCACTGATCGTGGTAGTACCGCTGATCGTGTTGCTGGCGACGTCGACGTCGAGATCGATGGTGTAGTGCTGAACGTCGTAACCGGCGTTGCCCAGGCGTGGGTACAGCGGGTCACCCAGACCCGCCAGCGCGGCGGCTGCGTTGGCCGGCGGCGTCGCGATCGCCGGCGGCAGGGTTGGAGCGGTCACGCGTGTCGTCACCGGCACGGGCGTGACCGCTGGGGTGGGTGGGATACGGGTTGGCGT
>JAYRNS010000221.1:0-8433 GCA_041912075.1 Anaerolineae bacterium | reverse complement strand
GACCCGCAGCTGGTGCTGTCGGTGATTGCGCAGGCGGTGGGGATGCAGGAGGCGGGCAGCGGTCCGCTCCTGGCCCAGCTGCAAACCCACCTGCGCGACAAAGAGGTCCTGCTGCTGCTCGACAACTGCGAGCAGGTGGTGGAGGCGGCACCGCTGATCGGCGAGATCCTCAGCGCCTGCCCGCGGGTCAAGGCGCTGGCCACCAGCCGCACGGTGCTGCGGTTGTACGGCGAGCGCGAGTTCCCGGTGCCGGTGTTGGGGCTGCCGCCGCGTGGGGGGGCGGGCATCGACCTGGCGGCGCTGACGCAGTACGAGGCGGTGGCGCTGTTCGTCCAGCGGGCGCTGGCGGTGCAGCCGGCCTTCACGGTGACCAACGCCAACGCCCCGGCGGTGGCCGAGATCTGTGTACGCCTCGACGGGCTGCCGTTGGCGATCGAGCTGGCGGCGGCACGCGTGCGGGTGCTGGCCCCGGAGGCGATCCTGGCGCGGCTGGAGGGTGCCTCGAGCCTGCGGCTGCTGACCGGTGGCGCGCGTGACCTGCCGGCACGCCAGCAGACGCTGCGCGGGGCGATCGACTGGAGCTACCGGCTGCTGGATGAAGGTGAGCAGGCGTTGTTCCGGCGGCTGGCGGTGTTTGCGGGCGGATTCACCCTGGACGCGGCCGAGGCGGTGTGTGCGGGGGTGCTCGACCTGCCGCTCGACGTGTTGGATGGGGTCAGCTCGCTGGTCGAGAAGAGTCTGCTGCGCCCGATCCCGGACGAGGTGACGGAACCGGCGTTTGCCATGCTGGCGGTGATCCGCGAGTACGCCTGGGAGGTGCTCCAGGCCAGCGGCGAGTTCGACACTATCGAGGCCGCCTTCGAGGACTACTTCGTCAGGCTGGCGGAGGAGGCCGAACCGCATTTCAATCTGGAGGACCAGGCGGCGTGGGTGGAACGGCTGGATCGCGAACACAGCAACCTCAACGCCGTCATGCAGCGCGCCCTGGCCCAGCATCACAACGAAACTGCCGGCCGCCTGTTTGCGGCAGCCTGGCGGATGTGGTTCACCCGCGGATACCTGGCCGAAGCGCAGCGCTGGATCCTGCAAATCCTGCCAGTTACTGCGGACGCGCCGCCGCACCTGCGTGCCCGACTCGAGCTGGGCGCGGGGGGGATTGCCTATGGTTGTGGCGATTTCAGCGTGGCCCAGACCTGGATGGCCTCTGCGGCCCAGCTGGCCCACCAAGCGAACGATCCATATCTCCTGGCGCGCATCTTGCGTAACAAGGGCCTGGTCCTGATCAACCGCAACGAGCTGGAGGCGGCCCAGGTCGATCTACAGCGCAGTTTGGCCCTCTCGCAGGAACTGGGTGACACGACCGGCGCGGTGTACGCCCTGTTTGGTCTGGCCGATCTGGCGCACGCCCAAGGCGATTTTCCGCAAGCCGCGGTGCGCTACGCCGAGTGCCTGGCGTTGTCACGCCAGTTGAATGACAGCGGCAGCATTGCCATTGCCGCCAGCAATCTGGGTGATACACTACGTTTGATGGGCCGGTACCTCGAAGCCGTGCCACTGCTCGAAGAGAGCGTCGAGTCGTTTCACCAGCTGCGTGAGCCGCGCAGCGAGGCCCTGGCGTTGGGTAACCTGGGTGACTTGAAACGCTTGTTGGGAGACCTTGATGCAGCGCGCAAGCTGTTCATCCAGGGCCTTCAACAACTCGACGCGATCGGCGATCCTGCCAGCGCGGCCCTGGCCATGTTAGGTCTGGCGCGCACGTTGGCCGATACCTCTCGGCAGGAGGCCGGTACCCCGGTTGAGATGGGTCTTGCGCCGGCCGGCAGCGTCACGCTGGCAGTCACCGCAACTCGCCTCTTCGCCGCCGCTACGGTCCAACGCACGGTGCGTGGGGGCATGGTGCCCGCATATGACGTGGAAAACCGGCCGTGCTTCGAATTTCTACAGGGTTTTCTGGGCCAGGCAGACTATGCGGCGGCCTGGCAGGCTGGCGAGCAGCTGTCGCTTGAAGAAGCCGTGGCGCTGGCGCTGAGCCAGGGGATGGGTGAAACGTGAGGCGTGAAGACGTGATAGCGTGAAACGTGAGGGTGTGATTCGTGACGTGTGATTCGTGACGTGTGATGTGACCGGCACCGTCTATTCGTCGAAACTGTCTCGCCGCGCGCCGTGTGGCCATGGCGTCCAGGTGCCGGTCACGGTCAGGTCGCGCTGCTCGCGGTAGGGTCCGCGTGCCGGCGCGGGCGTCTCACTGTGTCTGCCTGACTGGAAAAGAACCAGGCTCACCTCACCAGCATCCACGCCGTGACTGGCACCTGCCGGTCAGCGGACAAACCCAGGCCGCGAGCCATCCGCCACGAAGAGACGGTGCCAGTCACATAACGTCCTTACGTCATCCTGCACGCCAGAATCGTCGTGTCGTCATCCAGGGCACGACCTTCGGCAAAGGCTTCGACAGCGCTGCGCACGGCGCGCACGAGGTCACGTGCTGGCACATCGACGGACTGCAGCACGACCTCGGCCAACCGCTGCGCGCCAAATTCCTCGTCCCTGGTATTGAAGGCTTCGGTGACACCATCTGTGTAGAGCAGGAGCACGTCACCCGGTGTCATGTTCACCGTACGGTCCTTGGCAGCAAATTCTTCGACCAGCCCAATAGCGGCCGCGGTTGGCCGCAGCCAGGTCGTGGGGCTGACGGCACCGTTGGCGTGGACGTGCAGTGGCGGGTTATGGCCAGCGTTGGCGTACTGCAGCGTGTTCGACTGCGGGTCGAAACGGGCCAGGAACAGGGTCACGAACGTCGTCATGTGCACGTTGTGGCAGAAGAAATGGTTGATGCGCTGCATCACCTCAGCCGGCGAATCACAGAGCGGGACCAGGGTGTGCAGCGCGGTCTGGATACTGGCCATCAGCAGGCCAGCGGCCACGCCATGCCCGGCCACGTCGGCAATCGCCAACCCGTGGGTGCCATCGGCAAAGTGCACAAAATCGAAATAGTCGCCGCCGACGATCTGGGCCGGCCGGCTGAAGGCGGCCACTTCGAGGCCAGGAATAGCTGGGATTTCTTGCGGCAGCAGGGCACGCTGCACAGCCTGTGACAGTTCCAGCTCATCCTCAAGCTGCCGCTTGGCGTGGGCCGACAGATGATCCAGGCAGACGCAGGTGGTGTAGTCCATCTCCAGTAGTTCGGGTTCGACGTAGTCATGGCAGACGACGCACAGGCCAAGGGTGCGGTCGTCGGCCTGTGCAATGGCGTGGTCGATGACGTGCACGTAGGCCTGGACTGCTGCCTCCTCGGACGGCCCCAGCCGAGTATGCCGGCGTGCTGTCGGAGTCTGTGCCAGCCAGCGGGTGACGTTATGGCGCTTGATCAGCAGGTTGTCGCGGATGCGATCGAAGACTCCGGATTCCATGTGGCCCTCCAACTGCTCACCATGGCAAATCACAGAAGTCCAGGTGTTGCCAATCAGGCTGAACGACTGGACTGGCCTGGATTGTAGCACGGATGTTCTTGTGTGTCAATTTTCGGACCACCGCGGGGCGAATGCCGTCCGCGAATTGGGTCCGCGAATGCCGTCCGCGAATTGGGTCCGCGAATGCCGTCCGCGAATTGGGCTCGCGAATGCGCGAATGCCGTCCGCGAATTGGGCTCGCGAATGCGCGAATGCCGTCCGCGAATTAGGCCCGGGAATGCCTCAGGCCATTCGCGCATTCGTGGATGGCTCAAGGACACTGAATCACGCCCTGGGCCCACAGACAGCCGCCGCAGGCGGGCGCCACATTGGAAAAACAGTCCGTCTCGTTGGCCAGCGACATCTCGCACCCGCCGCAGGTGGTACACGGTGCAAAGGCAAAGCTGTGCACCCGTTCGCGGTAGGCGATGTATTCCGGGTCGAGCCACATCTCACGCAGGCTGTGCTCGTTGATCGAACCGATGATGTGCTCGTGCGAGGTTCGTGTGTAATGCCGCAGTTGATGGGTGTGCGTGTATAACAACGGCGGGCACGGCGCGACCCGCCCGTCCCAGCCCACGGCAATCGCCCCACTCTCGATAAACGTACACACGTCGTTGGTGACGCCGAGGTTGTTGCCGGCAAATGTGACGTTGTAACTGCTGGTGAGGGCTTTCAACAGCACCGGCCCGGTGACTGCGTCGACGTCCATCTTGGGCAGGCTGAGCCGCCGCAGCCAGGGGGATGGCAGGTAGGTGATGTCGTTGAGCGTGTGCTGATAGAGGGTTTCACCGGCCAGGGCTTCGGTGTAGGGCAGCACGTTGCTGACCATGAAGCGGCTGGCACCATAGCGTTTGCCCAGCGTGAGCACATCAGGCAGGTCGTGGATGTTGCGCTGCATGGCGACGAAGTTGATGCCGATTTCCGGCCGCGGGCGGTGGGCCGGTGGGCGCAGCTGGCGGAAGCGCGCCAGGTTGGCCAGCACGTTGGGCAGTTCGGCACCCAGGCGCACATCGGCGTAACTCTCCGGCGATGCGCCGTCGATCGACACCCACAGCACGTCCAGACCCGCTTTGATCAGCCCGCGCGCTTGATCCTCGGTCAGCAGGGTGCCGTTCGTGATCAGCTCCACCGTCATGCCCAGGGCTTTGACTTGCCGGACCATGTGGACCGTCTCGCGGTGGGCCAGCGGTTCGCCCACGCCACCAAAAAAGACGGTCAGGGGTGGTCCGATTTCGGTCAGGCTGTCAAGGATGCGGGCAAACGTACGTTTGCTCATGCGGCCCAGCGGCACGTCCCACGTGTTGCGCATGCAGGTGCGGCAGGCGATGTTGCAGCGGTTGGTGGGCTCGATATACACTTTGGCCAGGTGGGTCACGGGGCGGTGCAGGCGGATGTCGTTGGCGCTGACGTCGAGACGGGCACGGGTACCCGGTGCCAGCCCGAAGTGGGCGGCCGTTTCCGGTGGCAGGATCAACCGGCCCTGTTCGTCCACCTCGGCCCAGAATGTTGGTTTGGCTTCCGTCATTGGAACCTTCCATCATATCGTGATCTCGACCCGGTTGTATTCCGGATCGAGCACCACACCTTCATAATAGCCATCGCCGGTCCAACGCGGGCCATCGATGACTTGATAACCGTCGCTGCGCAGTGCTTCGCACAGGCGATCAACCGCCTCTTGTGAGCCAACCGCCAGCGCGAGATGCGCGTACGTCTGGAACTGCTGGTGGGATTTGCCGGTGAGAGGTTGGATGCCTGGCATCTGCATGATCTCCAGGCGTGCGCCGCGGGTGAATGTGAGAAAATAGGAGCTGAAGTTGTGGCGCGGATTGGCATAGCGGTCGCCGGCCTGCGCCGCGAAATATTTTACGTAGAAATCTTTGATTTTCTCCAGATCAGCGGCCCACAGGCCGACGTGTTCGATCTGCATGCGCACACCTACGGTTACTCTGTGGCACTGCTGCCCGCGCCACCTTTGCCCTTATCGAAAATGCCCACAAACCGCTCGGGGTACAGCTCGCTGCCGATGGTAGCAATGGCATAGACGATAATGAGCACGTAGGGTCCCAAAGGCCCTGTCCACGACGCGATCCAATAGATCACCAGGATCATGATGAACCAGCGCGTCATGAGGATGCCAAACTGCAGCTTGAGTGATGCCTCGCCTTTGGCCCCGGTCTGCAGGATGTAGTAATAACGAACGGCCCAGGCGACTGCAACCACGATGATGGCGACCAGGGCCCCGACGAAGAGCTGGTTGCTAAAGACATCACCCAACGACCAGTTTAGGGGAGCCAGAACGAATATCAAGGGCACTCCGAGTGGGATGGCCATAAAAACCACCAAAAAAATCGCGGCCACCTGGCCCATGACGCGATTGTACGCGCGACCCATGCCGTTGGGTGCTTTTTCATCGTTGGTGAATTCGACGATCAACGCGGCAAAGAGCGACCACATGCCGGCCAGGGTGTCGATGAAATAGAGAAACACCAGGTCGGCCGCCGACCAGCCCAGGAACAGCGCACCGACGATACCTACCAGGTTGCGTGCCACGACCGAAAAGACCTGGATGCGGCGGTCGGTGATCGGCGGGAGGACCGATTCCAGCACGATGGGCGGTGCGTCGACCGGCGGCAGATCCTCGTCCGTTTCGGCGGCGTTAGCCGTGGCGGCCGTTTCCGCAGCGATGCGTTTTTCCTGTTGGGCACGGCGACGGCGGCGGTTGCTCATGAATCACTCCTCGGCTGGCGTTTGCGCGGCGTCGATACTGATGTTATTGTAGGTGATATTCCAAAGAATGTCCAGAAGCGAGGGCATAAGCGCCGTTCGCGCGCTGCGTTCATACGGCGAGGCCGCAAAGCTAGCGCTCTGCGGCCTCGCTGGCTGGCGTGTCCATTCGTGCGGTCAACTGCGCCCTTACTTGACCGGTTCGGATTCGCTCTTGGGGTGGATCAGCAGGACAGGAATGCCGGCCCCGCGCACGACGCGATCAGCGACGCTGCCCAGCACCCAGCGCGCCGGCCCGGTGCGGCCGTGGGTGGACATGGCGATCACATCACCGTTGACCCTGCGAGCGAACTCGATGATCGCATCGGCCACCGGGCCAGTGGCGGTGGCGATGTCAGCCGACACATCCAGCCCCTCCTGCCGCAACTTGCCGATGAGCGGGCCGATGTAGTTGCAGGCCGCCTCCTCTTCCGAACTGCGCAGCGACGCCGATAGACCCGGATCGTTGAGGAGATAGTCGTATGACTTGTGGGTCAACACTTGCAGCAGGACAATCTGGCATCCGAGACAGCGGGCCATCTCGCACACATGGGGCAATACGCCCTCCGCCAGTTTTGAGCCGTCGAGCGGAACGATGATCTTCCTGTACATGGCCGTCACCTCCTTGTAAACCATTACGATTGCGGCAGCCTGGTCAGTGGGCAGCCGCAACCTCGCGCATTTCTAGCTTGGTCGTGTTGGGTATGCGCAGTGAGCTGAGCGCGCCGAGCAGGACAAAGATGCTGGCGATCAGCGCCGCCGCGCGCGCACCGTCGACGAACGATTGTTGGATGATCTGGCGAATCGCCTGGCCAGCAGCTGTTTTCTCGATGCCGGGGGGTGCGCCCTCCAGGCTCACCTGGCCCTCATTGGCTGCACCGCCTTGCTCGATCTGCTGTACAATGGCCGACTTGACGAAGGAAGGGATCGCCTGATTGGCGTCGAGCTGGCTCACTGCCGAGGTGCTGATGCCGGTGGTCAGCACCGCGCCGATGATGGCAACGCCCACTGCTGCCCCGACCTGGCGGATGGTGTTGTTCGCCCCTGAGCCCGCTCCCAGCCGCTCCCGTGGCACCTCGCTGAGAACCACGCTGGTGAGTTGCGCAATGGCCAGGCCGACACCCGCGCCATAGACCATCAGTACTGGAACGAAGTAGCCGATGGGTGTGTCGACACGGAACAGACGACTCAACGAGAAGATGGCGATGGCCTCGATCACCATGCCGCTGGTCACCACCCACTTAGCACCGAAACGGCTGGACAGCACGCCGGCCGACGGCGCGACAAACAGCGTCGTAATGGCAAAGGGCAGAAAGACCAGGCCGGTTTGGAAGGCGGTCAAGCCCAGCACGCCTTGGAGAAAGAGCGAGAGCACGAAGATGACGCCGAACTCACCCAGCGCCACAATGGCCACGGTGATCAAGCCATAACGGAAGCTGGGGAAGCGGGTAAGGGTGAAGTCGAACAGCGGCTCCTTGCCCTGGCGTTGGATGCGCAGCTCCCACCAGACGAAGATGGTCAGCGCGACCACGCCGATGATCGCGGCCACCAGGCTGATCGACACGTTCTCCAGAGGCCAGGTCCAGTTGCCGATCGTGAAGGGCCGCTTCGGCTGCACCCAGCCATAGGTCTGGCCCTCGATCAGGGCGAAGATGATTGCGCCGACGCCCAGCGCCGTGAGGACGATGCCTGGAATGTCGAAGGTGAGCTTCTGGCGGAGATCGCGCGACTCCTGGATCAACACCAGAGCACCGACGATGGCGATCACACCAATGGGCAGGTTGATGTAGAAGGCCCACCGCCAGCTCGCGTTGGTAGTGAGCCAGCCACCCAACAACGGCCCCAGCGCCGCCGAAGCGCCGGCCACGGCGCCCCACACGCCAAACGCAATACCGCGCGCCCGGCCGGTGAAGGTGGCCGAGACGATGGACAGGGTCGAGGGGCTGGTCATGCCAGCGCCGAAGCCTTGCACCGCCCGCGCCAAGATGAGCAAGCCGATGTTGGGTGCGGCACCCGCCATCAGCGAACCCGCCACAAACACCGCCACACCGGCAACGAAGATACGCTTGCGGCCGACCTGATCGCCGATGCGACCCCAGGTGACAATCAACGCCGCATAGACCAGCGCATAGATCGAGTTGACCCACTCCAACTGCTGCAAGGTGGCGTTGAACTCGGCGCGAATGGACGGGATCGCAACGTTGACGATCGTACTGTCGAT
>JAYRNS010000220.1:0-3905 GCA_041912075.1 Anaerolineae bacterium | reverse complement strand
TCAACAAACGAATCGGATTAGACATAGGTGTGGTCCTCCAGAAGAATGCGATGGTGATGTTGGGTTGTGGTCGTAGTTTAGCACGTGATGCGGGAAAACGTGAAACGTGGGGCTGCGAGCGAGGGGTTGGGGGTTGGGGATTGGGGGTTAGGGTCTGAAGATGAGGGCTGACTTCGAACAAATCGCGCACGGCCCCGAATCAACGATCCCCAACCCCCACGTTGCACGCTTCACGCCTCCGATGGTATAATCTTGGCGAACGATCCTGGGCGGCACGACAGCGGACCACCATGACCCGACATCAGACCGACGAGATTCGTGTAACCGTACACCCCGGCCGGCCGGCAGACCAGGGGCGCATCCTGGGTTTGCTCGACCAGGCGCGCCACCAGGTGGTGGGTTTTGGACCTGAGGACCTGGCGCACCTGCTGAGCAGCAACCATCACCTGTTTCTGATTGCCGACACCGGTGCACTCCTGTGGGGTTTTATGGTGACCTCGCTGCTGCCCCAACCGCCGCGCCCGCACGAAACCGGCGAAGCGTGGGCTCAACTGCGCGGCTGTGGACTGATCAACGGCTGGCAGGTTGACAACGGGCTTCAAGCCCTGTGGGAGCCGATGCGTGCGCTGCTGCGTGCCCGCAGCCTGCGTCACGTCCTGCATCTCGGGTTCGCAGATTGGATCGTGGGGCCGCTGCAGCACGTTGGTTTTCACGTCGTCGATTCGCTGGTGACCCTGGAACGCGGCACCGGCATCGAACGTGCCGGCGAAGGACAGGGGCCCGCCCAACTGCGCGCCCCCTACGCGGGCGAGATCGACGATCTGTTGGCCCTCGATACGCTGGCCTTCGACCCACCGTGGCGGCTGACACGCAGTGAATTGATCGGTTTCATGATGATGGGTGGCCACTTTGTCGTAGCCGAGTTCCACGGCCAGGTTGCAGGTTATGCGTTCAGCGACGTGCACCTGGAAGTGGGCCAGCTCGCACGCCTGGCTGTGCACCCATCGATGCAGCACCAGGGGATTGGCGGCCAGCTGCTGAGCGACGCACTGGCGTTTTGCCGGCGCGCCGGGGCACGGACATTTACGCTCAACACGCAGGATAGCAATGCGGCTTCTCGCCAATTGTACGTTCGACACGGCCTGCGCGTGGTCGGCAGCCGGGTACCGGTGATGGAATACCGTATTCCCCGACCGTAGCAACCCTAACCGCCGCACGGTCCGCCGTGCTTTTTGAATTGGCAAGCGATGACCGCCCAACCCTTCGCACCCCCTGCGCGTCGTCCCGCGTTTCCGCTGTATCTCCTGCCCCTGCTCTTTGTGGGTGCCTATTGGCTCGTACGTGGCTATTTGTTTGGTGTTGTGGACGATGGCCATGCGATCCAAATTCCATTTCTCAAGGCCACCCTCGACCCAACGCTCTACCCGGGCGACCCGATGATCGCCACGCGGTCGGGTTACCCGGCGTTCTATTTCGACCTGCTGGCCCTGCTCGTACGGCGCATCGACCTACCAACCGTCTTTCTGGGTCTGCACATCCTGACGCTGGCGGGGTTCTTGCTGGGCATCGTCGTCCTCACCCGCAGCCTGGTGCACGACACCCAGCCCATCCGGCCGGTCGTGGTGGTCTTGCTGCTGAGCCTGGCGGCGCTGCCGGTGCTCAGCGGTGACGACCTGATCGTGCGCTCGACCCTGGCGCGCCACACCGCCATGGTGCTCGGTCTCTGGGTGTTGATCCTGGGCGTGCGCGGCAGCCAGCTTGCAGCTTATACCCTGGCTGGCCTGCTGTTCAACCTGCATGCTTTGACGGGTGGTTACGTGCTGACGATGCTCGTTCTCGCCGATATCGCCAGCCTGCCCCGCCAACGCTGGCGCGAGATTGGCCTGCTGACCGTCCTGGCCCTGATCCTCGCCAGTCCCGCCCTGGTCTGGATCCTCCGCACCAGCGAAGCCGTCACGTCCGAATGGATAACGCTGCTGCGTGTACGTTCGGCGCAGCATAGTTTTCCCTTTAGCTGGCCACCTGTGGATTATGTCATGTTCGGATTGTGGCTGCTGCTGGCGGCACTGGGTTGGTGGCCACTGCGGCGCACGACACAGGGACGCTGGCTGGCTGGGGCGGCACTGGCTGTGGCGGGCCTGGGTGTCATCGGCATCGTATTCAGCGAGGTGGTGCCGCTTGGCCCCGTCCTACGCGCCCAGCTCTTGCGCAGCACCAAGTTTCTGACCCTGTTGGGTCTGCCGTTGGTCACTGGCTGGCTGCTGGCACAGTGGGACCGCGCAGGTCTGGTGCGTCTGGGTGGTCTGATCGTCGGTGCCGGCCTGTTCCTGCCCGATCCGTGGCTGTGGAGTGCCGTGGTGGGCATCGGTCTGCTGATCGTACTACTCGCCGGGTGGCCGCCGCTGGCCCGCGCGGGACAATCGTTCGAGCAGCGGGCCGCTAGTGGTCTGCCTGCGCCCGTCAAACGGGTATGGAATCGTTTCGTCCACTGGCCAGGCGTGGTCCGTTGGAGTGCCGTGCTGCTGCTGGTGGTGGGCGGGCTGGCGTTGGTGGCCAATCTCAGCCGGACGCAGCCCGCCGCGGATGCCTTGGCGGCGTGGGTCGACGTACAGGCCTGGGCGCATGACAACACGGCGCGCGACGCGATCTTCCTCACGCCGGCCTACCTCTACGGGTTTCGCGTTGAGAGTGAGCGGCCCATCGTTGGTGAGTGGAAGGATGGTACGCAGCAGTATTTCAGCGTACCCTATGCCAGCGACTGGTGGAACCGCATGCGCGATCTGAAGACCGAAAGCGGCAGGGCGACCGGCTACAATGACCTTACGCAGGCCGAAGTCGAGGCTATTCGCGACAAATACGGCGCACGCTATGCCGTATTTTTTGCCGACAAGGCATTGGACCTTCCGGTGGCCTACCGGAATCCATGGTTTGTCGTGTATTTGATTCCAGACCGTTAATACAGCACGATCCGCACCTGGAGGTGCGGACTCCTCCACGGCGAGAAGTTTTTTGGCAGGCACCGAGGTTGTGTGGAAGCTTGGTGGTTTCATAATGACCGGAGCGGTTGGGGTTTTGTGATACGGAAAGCATGCAGGTATAATGCACCCGTGGTCAGGTGAAAGCCGGCCAGGCGCAACCCTGTCAGTGGGCCAGATTGTGGCGGACGAGACCAAAGACTATTTTCGACAGCCCAATACCGTAACGCAGTGGTGGTTTCCGGAAGACCCGACCCACCCACTGTATACGCATTTTCAGGAGCAGCTGCGCTGGGTGCTTGCCCAGGCACCCTGGGCCGGCCAGCGTGTGTTGGACATCAGCACCGGCAAGGGGCGATTTGCGATCAATTTCGCCCGCGCGGGTGCGCAGGTGACGGCGCTCGATATCGCACCGCAGATGTTGGCCCTGGCACGCGCCGCGTCCCGCCAGGCCGGCGTCGGTGTGGACCTGCTGCAGGCCGATGCCGAGGGTTTGCCGTTTGCCGCTCGTACCTTCGACGTGGTGGTGTGCATGGAAGCGATCATGCACGTGCCGCACCCGCAGCAGTTGGTCGCTGAAATGGCCCGCGTGGTGCGGCCCGGTGGCACGGTTCTGCTTAGCATGACCAACCGCTGGCGGATCAATGCCTTGGGCGAAGTACCCGGCGCGATCTACCGCCGGCTCGGTCTGGCCCGGCGCCCGCCGACACCGCGCTATATGTGGCACTATTCGGTGCCGGCGTTTACCCGGTTCCTGCGGCAGGCCGGTCTGCATATCGTGCGCCTGCATGGCCAGGGGCTGTTCCAGGCGAATGCCCGCTTACAACTGCACAGCGAACTAGCCGTTCCGATGTTTCCGCGGCGGTTTGCGGACACCTTCTTCGAACGGTTCGAGCCACCGCTGCGTGACACGGCGCTCTGCAATATCAT
>JAYRNS010000219.1:0-7342 GCA_041912075.1 Anaerolineae bacterium | reverse complement strand
GGACGGCATGGACGTAGGCAAGTGCAAAGCGGCAGCGTGGCTGCCGCACTCCAAAATCGCGCAGCCCCGACCTATTCGCGGACGGCACGGGCATAGGAAAGCCGAAGGCGGCAGCCATGCTGCCGCATCCACAGCGGCCATTCGTTGCCTCGCTACTTGGCACCCCCGTCCCCTCATGCTAAAATCCACCCCATGAGTACCCCACGTCTGCCCTTTATCCAGGTCATCGCCACCGGCGGCACGATCGCCATGCGCATCGACGCCGCGAGCGGTGGACCCATTCCGGCATTGTGCGGCGCCGAGCTGATTGCCGCCGTGCCCGAACTGGACCGCATCGCAGCGGTCGCCGTCGAGGACTTCGCCAACATCCCCAGCGAACAAATGCAGCCGCGCAACTGGCTGCAGCTGGCACAGCGGGTGCGCGCCTGGACGCACTTGCACGATCTGGGTGGAGCATCAGCCGGTTCGGCACACAACGCTCTGCCCATTGGTGACGAGTCAAGGCTGCGCCCTGATGGCATCGTCATCCTGCACGGCACCGATACCATGGAGGAAACCGCCTTCTTTCTCGACATTACCGTGCCCAGCAACGTCCCCATCGTGTTCACCGGCGCCATGCGCGCCGCGACCGATCCGAACTCCGATGGGCCGGCCAATATTCGTGATGCGACACTCGTCGCGGCACATACCAAGTCACATGGCCGCGGCGTATTGATCGTGATGAACGGCGAGATTCACTCGGCGCGCCGGGTGATGAAGGTCGATACCTCGGAAGTCGATGCCTTCGAGTCGATCCAACCACCCGATCTGGGCAAGGTGCGCAACGGACGTGTGCACTTCAGCGGTGCGTGGTCGCCGCGCATCCACGTGCCGCTGCCCACCCACCTGCCGCGCGTCGACATCATCCCCATGTACGCCGGCGCCGATGACGTGGCCCTGCGTGCCGCCTTGGCCGCTGGCGCGGCGGGTCTCGTGATCACGGCCGTGGGTGCGGGCAACGTCAACCAGGCGCTCTACCAGGCCATCCTCGAGACCTTGCACCAGGGAATCCCGGTGGTCATCTCCAGCCGCGTGCCCTACGGCGGCGTGCGCCCCATCTACGCTTACAGCGGTGGCGGCGTGACGTTGCAGAAAGCCGGCGCCATCTTTGCCCGTGACCTGAGTTCACAGAAGGCACGCGTCCTCCTGATGGCCGGCCTGGGCGCCGGCATTGCACCGGCCGCGCTGGGTGCGCTGTTTGCGTAATGCAGGGATTCTTTGACCACATAGAACACATAGAGCACACAGAAATTTAACATGTTTTCTCTGTGTGCCCTATGTGTCTGTGCGGTCAAAGTGACCGTTCGTCGTTAGCGCGGCGCCAGGACGTAGGTCAGGATCGTCTGCCCGCTGCCGTTGGCCAGGGTCAGCTCGCTGCCGGCCATCTGGTAGCTGGCGACGGTCGTCAACAGCCCGGCGTAGGTGCTCTCCTGCTGCATGATACCCGCTGGCTCGGCACATGACATCTGGGTGAGGATCGGCTGTGTGATGCTCATCGAACTGCCGTTGGCGGTGTAGGTGGCGGTGTAGGTGTTGCAGCCAGCCGAGCCGTTGAGCGCGCCGCCCTGGGCGAAGTTCGCGGTGATCGACGTTCCGCCCAGGATCGGTACCATGGCACCGCTGCTCATGTACGAGGTTAGATTCCAGGCTGTGCCAACAATCGGCGGTGCGGCCGCCACGACTGAGACACTGGTCTCGCGCGTGGCGGTTTGCCCGGCGGCATTGCTGGCTTCGATGCGGTACGTGATCGTGCCTGCATTCTGCGTCTGGCAGTCCTGGCCGGCACCGCTGAACGGGGCATCGTTGGACACCAGGTTGCCGTTGCGCCACAGTGACACCCGCTCCGTGCCACCACCCACGCTCCAGGAGACGTTGACACACTCGCCCGCGTTGACCTGCGCTGGTTCCGCCGAGAAGACGTTGATCACCGGCGGCACCGGTGTGGGCGGCGCCGGCGTGGGTGTCGGCGTGGGCGGCAGCGGGGTGGGCGTGGGCGGCAGCGGTGTCGTGGTTGGTACCGGCGTGGCCGTAGGCGGCAGCGGGGTGGGTGTCGCCGGCTGAATGACCGTGATCGTCTGCACGGCGCGGCTCGTGCCACCCTGGCCGGATGCCTCGATCTGATAGGTCATCGAGCCACTGCCGGGCGGGCAGTTGTTGAGTGTGCCACGGGTTGGCGCGCCATCCCAGATCGCGGCGTTGTTGAGCGTAATCAGCACACGGTTGACCGAGCCCTGCACGTCCCAGTCGAGGGTGACACACTGGCCGACATTGATCTGACCAGGCTGCACCGAGAAAAGCGCAATCGTTGGCGCGCCGACGACGGGCTGGACGAAAACAGTGATCTCACGCGTCTGCACCGAGCCATCGGGGGCCACCACCCGCAGGTAGTAGGTCGTCGTCTGGGTTGGGCACTCCACCTGGCTGCCCTGGCCGGCGACGCCGTTGGACTGCCAGTTTTCACCCTGGGCGTAGAAGTAGACCTCGCGCACGTTGCTGACGTTCCAGGAGAAGGTGACACACTGCCCGGCGGTGATGTTGGTTGCGCTGACGGTGAAGCTGATATTGGGTGCCGGCGTTTGTGTCGGCTTGGGGGTTGGCGTCGGCGGCGCTGGCACCGTGATGCCGACGTAGATGCGCTCGCCAAACGGTACGTTCTTGCCGTTGTGCATCTGCCACCAGCCCTGGTAGGTACCGGGCGTCAGCGGTGCCACCAGGTTCACCGAGATGTCATAGGTGGCACCGGGTGCGACCTGGCCCTGGATGTAGGTGGGCTGGCCACCCATTTGTGCGCCGGCCACGTTGCCCTGGACGAAAGCGAGCGCGTAGGTGCTGTCCCAGGTACAGGTGCCGGTGTTGCGGATGCGCCAGGTCTTGACGAAGGCCTGACCCGGCTGCAACACGGGCGGTGCTGTCATGTTTTTGTCGTCGTAGGTGACGTCGGCCACCCAGCCCATGCCGTCGATACAGGCGGCCGGTGGGAGGGGTGTGGCAGTGGCGGCCGCCGTGGTGGGCACCGGCGTCGGTGTTGGAACCGGCTTGACCAGGTCTTCGCTGTCGAGGTTCAGGTACTCCTGCGCCAGCCGCCGCACGGTGCCATCGTCCTGCAGCTGGGTCAGCGCACGGTTGATCTCGCGCAGCAGACTGGGTGCCCCACGCGGCACGGCCATGACGAACAGCTGCGGATTCAGACCACGTGCCACCACCTTGACACCGCCGGACTGGGCAAAGGTTTCGGCCGGTGTCGCGTCGAGCATCAACAGGTCGACACGGCCGGCCTGCAGATCGCGTACGGCCTGCTCCATGTTGCCATAACTGAACAGGTTGCGCTGGCGCATCAGACCCGTGTCGACGAGCTGTTCCTGCAGGATCGTCTCGTATACCGAACCATCCTGCGCACCGACGCGGTATTTTGCCAGGTCCTTGAGCTCATTGATCATCGGAATCGCCGCGTCGGCACTGGCCAGCACCGCGTCTTCGCCGGCGTAATAGGGGTTGCTGAAGTCCACGTACTGGGCCCGTTCGGGCGTGGCCGAGATGGCGGAAATCGCCATGTCGATCTGACCCAGCTGCACCGCACCGCCCAGGCCCTCGAAGGCAAAGTCATTCAACTCGACCTCAACGCCCAGCACCTTGCCGATCTCACGAATCAGGGCGGCGTCGAAACCGACGATTTGGAAGTTTTGGTCATAGGATTCAAACGGCGGGTAATCGGCCGAGGTACCCACCACCAGTTTGCCCGCCTGCTGGATACGCGTCCACGACGTGTCGATCGCCGGGGTCGGTGTGGGGGTTGGCTCTACCGGGCGGCATGCCGCCAACAGCAGGCCGAACAGGACCAGCAGTGCCAACCAGACGACTGGCTGGCGTGAAAATCGACGCATGATGTAATCTCCTCTCCAGGCACTGACAATACCAAAAGCAACCTGACAGACCGTGATCAGCGCAGCTCGCCAGGTTGTCCCATCTTGCATGTCATGACGAACCAGGCGTTGGCGTGGTTCCGCCAGCCCGGCATGTGACCAGTGACCTCTTCGACAGGACTGTCGTGGAGTTGGCTTGACAGAAACGGTGGTTACAGCTAAATTGGTGCCACATTCTATCCGTCACCTGAGATTGAACACATGATTATTACCTTCATGATTCTGGCTGTCACGATTGCGCTGTTTATCTGGAACCGGCTGCCGGCCGAAGTCGTGGCACTGCTGGCTATGCTGACCCTGTTCCTGACCGGTGTGCTGGACCTGAGCCAGACCCTGGCCGGGTTTTCCGACCCCACCGTGATCATGGTGGCGGGGTTGTTTGTCGTAGGGGAAGGTCTGACACGCACCGGGGTCACTGCCTGGTTTGGCCAGCAGCTGCTGCGCCTGGGCGGCAGCACCGAGGCCCGTTTGCAGGGAGTGGTCATGTCTGGCACAGGCGCGCTGTCCGGGTTCTTGAGCAACACCGGCACGGTGGCGATGCTGCTGCCCGCGGTGGTCGGGGCGGCGTGGCGGGCCAGGAGTGTGCCTTCCCGTTTTTTGATTCCCCTGGCCTTTGCCGCCAACCTGGGCGGGCTGTTGACCTTGATCGGTACCTCGCCCAATATTGTCGTGGCCGATACGCTGACGATGGCGGGTCTGCCCACCTTTGGGTTTTTCGAGTTTGCGCTGATCGGGTTGCCCCTGCTGGTGGTGGCGATCGCGTTTACTGTGTTCATCGGCCGGCGCTTTCTGCCAACGTACGAAACCGACAACCGTCCCGTTGACCTGGATGCATCGGTGCAGGAAATGGTGACGTCGTACAAGCTGTCCGGCAAGTTGTTTCAGGCCGTGGTACCGGCCGAATCACCGCTGGCGGGACAGTCGCCCAAAATGTCGCAGATCGGGCAGCAGTACGGCGTGTCGATCCTGCGCGTGCAACGTTCCTCCAAAGCCGGGGCCATCCTGTCCAAGGTGCCTGCAATCACCAAGTCAGGCCAGGACCTGCGCCAATGGCTCAACCAGACCAACGTGTTCACACCTGAGCCGGGCACTGTGTTGGAGTCCGGCGACGTGCTGCTGCTCAAAGGTAACGCCGCGGCCGTCATTGAGGCCATGGAGGCATTGCAGCTTGACGGTGCACCGGTCGATGCCACCGAGCAAGATATGACCCGACTGCTGCTGTCGGACACGGTGGGCGTCGTGGAAGTGCTGCTCACCCCACGCAGCGAGTACATCGGCAATACGTTGGTGACCAGCCAGTTGGCGTCGAAATTCAACATCCAGGTCATTTCGCTCAAACGGGGTCATCAGGTGCTGCAGCGACAGACGACGGCGCTCGAGTTTGGCGACCAACTCCTGGTACAGGGCACCTGGGAAGCGATCGAACAGCTGCAGCGCGAGAGCCGCAATTTTGTCGTGGTGGGCAGCCCCGAAGCCATGACCCGCCAGGTGGTCAACCTGGGCTGGCGCGCGGTCATCGCCGTGTTTGCGCTGCTCCTGATGGTCGGCTTGATGCTGACCAAGCTCGTACCGACCTCGATTGCCGTCTTGATCGCGGCCATGATCATGGTGCTGACGCGCTGTGTCTCCACGAGCGCCGCCTACCGGGCGATCAACTGGCCGGCCGTCATATTGATTGCAGCCATGCTGCCGGTCGGCACCGCCCTGCAGGTTACCGGCGGTGCAGAGCTGATTGCCAACGCCCTGGTATCCACGGTCGGCGCCATCGGCCCGGTGGCTCTGCTGGCCGGGGTCTATCTGCTGACCGCCGGTTTGAGCCAGGTCATCAGCAACACGGCGACCGCCGTTTTGATGGCCCCCATCGTGATGCAGGCCGCGACCAGCGCCGGCTACGCCCCCTACGCCCTGCTGATGATGGTGGCCGTGGGTGCAGCCTCGGCCTTTTTGACCCCGGTGTCGTCACCGACGAATACCTTGGTTCTTGCCCCAGGTGGCTACAAATTCAGCGACTACAGCCGGCTGGGTCTGCCCCTGCTGGTACTGGTGCTGCTGGTCAGCCTCATTCTGGTGCCCAGGCTGTGGCCGATGTGAGCAAGGGGTCACGACCAACCAGACTCAGGTTCCTCGCGAAACGCAGCGGTGCAGAATCGCCTTTCTGGCGCGGCCCGGCGTGGCTGCGACTGGCAGCCAGCGTGACTCGAGCCTAATTGCGCGGCACCTCGATCGTGTACGTCCAGCCGTAGGGGTCCGGTACGCGACCGTACTGGATGTCGGTCAGCGCCTGGAAGAGATGCGTGGCTACCGGGCCGGACTGGTGGTCGTTGATGGTCAGGACACGGTCATGGTCCGCCAGCTGGCCGACCGGTGCGATGACGGCGGCCGTGCCCATACCAAACACCTCGGTGATGTGGCCAGCGGTGATGTCCTGCAGTACCTGGTCGATGTCGAGCCGCCCCTCGCTGACGGTGTAACCCAGATCGGGTGCCAGCCTGATCACCGAATCACGCGTGATCCCGGGCAGGATGCTGCCCGAGAGGGTGGGCGTCACGATGTGTTTGCCTTCATAGACAAAGGCAATGTTCATCGCCCCCACTTCCTCGACGTAGCGACGTTCGATGGCGTCCAGCCAGAGGACCTGATGGTAACCCAGGGCTTTGGCCTGTTCGGACACGAAGAGACTGGCCGCATAGTTCCCACCTGTTTTGACGTCCCCGGTGCCACCGCGCACCGCGCGAACGTAATCACGTGCAATGTACACGGAAACAGGATTAAACCCGCAGGCAAAATACGGTCCAACCGGTCCAACAATGATATAGTGCAGGTAAGTCTGGCTGGCGTGCACACCCAGGGCGACATCGGTGGCAATCATGGTCGGCCGGATGTAGAGCGCGGCACCGTCTTCGGAAGGCACCCAGTCGTGTTCCAGCCGCACCAGCTCTGCCATGGCCTCGAAGTGTTCTTCCGGGTCGACCGGTGCCATCGACATGCGGATGGCTGAGCGGTTGAAGCGGGCCGCGTTTTCCCAGGCACGAAAGAGGTTGATGTTGCCATCTGGCCGGCGGTAGGCCTTTGTCCCCTCAAAAATGGTCTGAGCGTAATGCAGCACGATGGCGGCCGGGTCAAGGGTAAACGAATGGTAGGGCCCGATCCGGGCGTCATGCCAACCCTGGTCAGGCGAGTAGACCTGGGAGAACATACGGTTGGAAAAGGTGCGGCCAAATACGAACTTCTCCGGCATCGGTTTGAGTTCGTGCGCCGCGATGGGTTCGATGGTAATGGGCATGTGTGCAGCCTCCGGTGGCAATTGGACGAGTCGTTTGATCCTCCGGCAATGCTACACCAAAACCCAGGAGGCACCAAATTTGCAGAATGAGAACAGCGTT
>JAYRNS010000218.1:0-3711 GCA_041912075.1 Anaerolineae bacterium | reverse complement strand
GGGGATGACGATTCAGTCGGGCATCTATGGCGGCGTATTTTTTACGCTGGCAGGGTTCCACGCGGCCCACATTGTCATTGGGTTGGTGCTGCTTACGCGTATGCTGGACTGGGCGCACAGGTCCCGGCCGGCCGCACCCATGACCCCAAACCGTGAGACACCCACGGCCGTTATTGTGTGGCATTTCCTCGACATCATGTGGCTGCCGTTGTTTGTGGTGTTGTATTTGATGTAGTGGAGGCTGGAGGTTGGAGGTTGGATAGCGGAAGGTGGAGTGGAACGCGACATCGACGCCTAACCTGGCGTCCCCAACACTTCATCGATTGTACGTAGACGCACGTGCAGCAGGCGTTGGGCGCGGGAGATGTCCAGCGTACAGTCGCGTGGCCGGACCAGACCGCTGGCGGCAACGGTGCCCGCGGTGATGCCTGCCGGATCGATGCCGGCCCAGCGGCAGATTCGTTCACCGAGTTCGTAGCGGCTGAGGCGCTGTGGACCCGCAACGTGTAAGAGACCTCGTACGTCACCCCGCGTCAGCTCCAGCAGTGCACCTGCCAGGTCGTCGGCCCACACTGGGCAGCGGTATTCGTCCGTAAACAGCGTAATTGGGGTGTGGTGACGCACGCTGTCGATCACCCACTGGGTGCGTGGGTCGAGCGGCTGCAGCCCGGTGACCAGTGACGTGCGGATGATCACCCACGACGGCAAGCTCGATGCCTGGATCAGGTCTTCGGCCCCGGCTTTGGCGGACGCATAGGGGGTGAGCGGCCCCACGGCGGCATCCTCGCGGTACGGTGCGTGTTCGCCATCAAACACCATGTCGGTTGAAAGATGGACCAGGTGTGCGCCGTGGGTTAACGAGGCATCGACCACCGCCCGGGTTCCTTGCACAATGCTGTTGACCAGCGCCGTTGGATCGCGGAAATTCGTCGCCGTATGGATGACGCAGGTGGGATGCACTTCGTCCCACAGGCGGTTTACGGCTGCGCGGTCGGTGGCGTCCAGCCGGCGGACGTCCCAGCCGGGGATCGCGATGGGCTGTGTCAGGTAGGTACCGATCAGGCGGTCAAACCCCTGGCTGGCGGGGTGCCGGGCAACAGCCTGGCCGACGTAACCAGAGATACCGGTTACCAGAAGGGTCGATGCCTGTGATTGAAAAGCGTCAGGCCGTGGCCGGTTCATGAATCACGACATCAGGTGGATGGTCGCGCAGCTTTTGCCGGTACTCCGTCTCCAGGCGATCCAGTGCGTTTTCGGCTGCCAGCTGCTCGGCCTTACGTTTGCTCTGTCCGGTGCCGGTGCCGTAAACCTCTTCGCCCAGAACTACCTCCACGGTAAAGACCTTCTTGTGGTCAGGGCCTTCGGCGCTCACGGTCTGGTAATGCGGCGTTACCTGGAGTGAGCTCTGCGCCAGTTCTTGCAGCCGGCTTTTGGCGTCCTTGTAGTGCGATTGGTGTTGGATTTGCTCCAGAACTGGGTCGACCAGGGGCAAAAGGAAATCCTCGACCGCTGCCAGACCCTGGTCCAAGTAGAGTGCACCCACCAGCGCCTCGAAAGCAGCACTGAGCGTGGCGGCGCGCTCGCGGCCGCCGGATTCCACTTCACCATGCCCCATCAGCAAAAAATGGCCGAGATTAAGCTGCTGAGCCAGATCGGCCAGCGTGTCACGGCGTACCACGACCGAGCGCAGCGCCGTGAGATAACCTTCCTGCTGTTCGGGGAAGCGGTTGTAGAGGTAGGCGGCCACCAGGAACCCAAGTACCGCATCGCCCAGGAATTCCAGTCGTTCGTTGTCGGCATGTGGAAACTCGGGGAATTCGTTCAGATAGGAGCGGTGCGTGAGCGCCCGCTGGAGCAGCGTTTTGTCGGTAAAGCACACCCCGACCGCCTGTTCGGCAGCCTGGATATGTTCGAGCATGTTGTCACTGGCGGATACGGATTTTGACATAAGTAATGATTGTGCTCTGATCAGTTCGGTTCTTGTGTAGCCTCCTGGTCGGTGTTGGCCGGGCGCTGCCCGCGCCGGTTGCGTGAGCGGCGCCGCAGGGGTCCCGGCTCGATAATAGCCAGGATTCCCAGAATGACCAACACAACGATCATGACGTACCCGAGGAGTTCCCAAAAGCTGTTGTAATCTGTCATATCAGGTCTTTGCCGGTTATGAGCGTTGTCGAAACAAGAAATTCGTGCCAGTGTTGCCTGACCACTGCCAAAATTATCGCACATCTCGTGGATTCTTTCAAGTCAGCCTTATCCAAAATCGGCGAAGCCACTTGTCATCACAACTGGCTGGTGATACACTTACGCCATGACCCAACAAGCCGTTCACAGTTCGGTACGGTTGACCCGGCGCAGCCCGCTGATCCTGATTGTTATCCTGCTGGTGCTGCAGTTGCTGGTACCTGCCAGCACCTGGCGCATCCTGTTGGTAGGGTTTGGGGTCGCGCTCGGCGCCAGTTATATCTGGATGCGCTGGTTGGCCAGCCGTGTCACCTTGAGCCGTCACCAGCGCGGCGGGTGGGTGGTGGCCGGCGACGTGTTGGACGAGTTCTGGACGCTCGACAACCGCTGTTTGCTGCCTGTGGTGTGGGCCGAAGTCATCGACCACTCGACACTGCCTGGCTACCGGGTCAACCGGGTGGTGGCTGCAGGGGCGCAGGGTCACACCAGCTGGCGCAGCCGGGGGGTGTGCCAGCAGCGTGGTCTGTTTACGATCGGCCCATGGGAGACGCACATGGGTGATCCTTTTGGCTTTTTCGAGGTGGTCCAGCACTATCCGGTGGTGCGTTCGCTGCTCGTGTACCCAAGGGTCATGCGCCTGCCGCCGTTGGAACTGCCGCGGGGGGGTGAAAGTGGCCGGGCACGAACCAGCCGTCGTGCCTGGGACACCGACGTGGCGGTGTCGCACATCCGGCCGATGACGACCGGTGACAGCATGCGGCGGGTCGCCTGGAAGGCCACCGCCCATCGCGGCTCGCTGATGGTGCGTGAGTTCGACCAGGAACCTACGGGCGATCTGTGGATCGTGTTGGACATGGATCGCGCCGTGCAGGTGGGAGAGGGGATCGACAGCTCGGAGGAGTTTGCGATTGTCTTGGGGGCCTCGCTGGCGGCTGAGTGGCTGCGCCGCAATCGGGCGGTCGGTCTGGTGGCCTTGGGCGACCCGCCGTTGATCGTGGCCCCACAGCGCAGCGAGGCGCAGCTGTGGCGAATCCTGGAAGGGCTGGCACCTATCCGGACGACCGCCGCGTGGCCGCTGGCACGCACGCTGGATCGGGTGCGGCCCCTGTTGGGACATGGCATCACCCTGACGGCCATCACGCCATCGCTTGCCGAGGATTGGGTGTCACCCTTGTTGATGCTGGAGCGACGCGGTGCGGCAGCGGCTGCGATCGTGTTGGACCCGGCAGGTTTTGGACCCGAAAACGTGCCTGTGCCACGCCTGCAGCCACTGATGGGGTTGTTGGCGGAACACGGTGTGGTCACCCACGTGGTCGATCGCCGCATTGCGCTGCAGCCGCTGATCACACACCGGCGTCACCGCACCGAGTACCGGGCATTGGCGACGGGGCGCGTGGTCACGGTGGAAGTCGACGAGGACGTGTAGATGGGCGAGCAATTCCTGGCGTGGCTGCTGCGTCGTCTGCACCCGGCGCGGGGGTGGCTGCTGCTGCTGCTCGCCGTGGCGGCTGCACTGCTGCTGCCGCTGTC
>JAYRNS010000217.1:0-1896 GCA_041912075.1 Anaerolineae bacterium | reverse complement strand
TTTGACCCGGTTCTCTCAGACAGCTGCGGTGTTCCCTGCATGCCCATTATAGGCTAACTTTTCGGGCTTGTCCACTGCCAGACGTGGTGGGAGGGCAGCACAAGTCGGAGGTATGCGCTATGTCGGGCAGGCGCCTGCGGCGTGACCGCACCGGTCACACGCGGCCTTACACCTGGTTAAGCGCTACCCAGATCATGCTGTCTGAATCGTTAGCCAATGCGCTGCCATCAAAACCGCCGTAGACCGCCTCGATCGTATACTCCGCCCGGCGCAGCAGGTGCGCCATCTCGTAGCGAAAGACACAGTGCAGCGCCACCGGCGGCCGTTCCCAGCGCGCCAGGACGGTGCCATCGGCGCCGACTTCTTCCCAAACCGTGGTGACGGTCGCGGTCTGCGTGGTCCGTTCGTAGATCCAGGCGTGTGCCGTGCGGATGAGCTGGCCGGTGAAGGGGTGCACGACGGGCGCGCCAAACTCGAACTCGCCCGGCAGGTTTGGCCGAAGGCTGCTGAGCCAGCCGAGGTCCTGGTGATCCAGGTGGACGGCCAGGATGCCGCCGGGCCGCAGGTGACGCTGAATGCACCGCAGGCACTGGACCTGGTCATCGGGCGTGAGCATGAATTGGAAGGAGTGACCGGGGATGATCACCAGCCCGAACTGCTGGCCCAGGTCAAAGGTGCGCATATCGCCCGGTACCCACGTCACGTTGGGAACGCCGGCGCTCTTGACTCGCGCCCGTGCCAGCATCGCAGACGACAGCTCGAGCCCGGTGATGCGCACGCCAGCCCTGGCCAACTGCAGCGTCACGCGACCTGTCCCGCATGCAATCTCGAGTACCTCCTGGCCGGCTGTGGCCAACGCCAGCGCTCGATAGAACTCGATTTCCCCTGGCCAGTCGGGTACGGTGACGTCATAGAGGGCGCTGTACAGTGCATCGATGGTGTGGGTCATGGCCGGTAGTCTCGCATTCGCGTATTTGCGCCCACCATTCGCGGACGGCATTCGCGCTCATCCTTCGCGGACGGCACCCGCATACACCAACCGAAATCGCTCGCAGACCAGCGGCATATCTTCGACGGCGGTGCGGCCGATCTTTGGCAGGGTACGGGTGAAGTAGCGCCAGTGAGCGGTGCGCCAGAAAGCCAGGGAGCGGTCGCCCTCACCTTCTTCCCAGGCAAACTGCGCATCGACCTGGTCATACGCCCGCACGGTGACCTCGGTCGTCTCGATGATACACACCGGTTCACCCCGCCCATCCAGCACGATGGTGTGCAGCCCCACCTGCGGCAGTGGCTGCCCTTCCGCCTCCCATTCCCAGAGGGCTGAACAGGTCGCCGTTTTGCTGCCAGCCAGTACCAGTACCGCCAGTTCGTCGGCCAGAACCGGGTTGTCGCCAAAGGATTCGGCAACGTATGCCACCTGGTGGGCTGGTGCCCCGTCAGGCCGTGTGGCCAGATAATTCTTCCAATAGGTGTCAATCAGAACTTGATCCATTGATTGCCTGCTGTCGCATGGTTGTCGACGCAATACGATTACTCACAGGGCGCAACCGTCGTGTGATCCGGTAATGCGTAATACACCCCGGTCACCGACAGCACGAACGGACAGCCATTGGCATGCCCGCAGGCCGCGCACGATGCGGCCGCGCGCGGATCGAGCCGTACCAGCCGGCCCATACGTACCAGCTCGGCCAGCATACCCTCCAACACCGCTGGTTCCATCCCCAGCCGCCGGCTGAGCGCCTCCAGGCTGACAGGGCCAGGCCAGGTTTCAAACGCACTGAGTATTTGACGCAGCATCGCTTATCCCGTCCACAGCCAGTTACCGACCTGGTAGGTGACAAAACCGGCCAGCCAGGCCAACCCCAAGAGATATACAAAACTAAATACCATCCAGCG
>JAYRNS010000216.1:0-7304 GCA_041912075.1 Anaerolineae bacterium | reverse complement strand
GCCTCAGCGGCTTCGGCAACCCCGACGACGCCTTGACCCTGGCGGCAACGCTGCGCTGACAATCAATCCCTGGCTCAACCACAAAGAACACATAGAACACACAGAAAAATATAGAAGCTCTTTGTGATCTGTGTGTTCTCTGCGGTAAATGCCTTGCGTCCGGACAAAAGGAACACGCTTGCCCGAATCGTACGCGATCGAAACTGAGGGGCTGCGTAAGGTCTTTGGGGACAACGTGGCGGTGCGTGGCCTCACCTTGCAGGTGCCGCGGGGTGAGGTTTTTGGCTTTCTCGGTCCCAACGGTGCCGGCAAAACGACCTCGATCAAGATGCTACTGGGGCTGGTGACCCCCACCGCCGGCCAGGCCACGCTCCTGGACCGGCCGCTGGGCGACCGTACGGCCCGCGCACACATCGGCTTCCTGCCCGAACACTTCCGCTTCCACGATTGGCTCACTGCCGCCGAGTTCCTGCGCTTCCACGGCAACCTCTACGGCATGGATCACAGCCAGCTGGCGCAGCGCAGCGCAGAGCTCCTGGACCTGGTGGGCCTGACGCCGTTCCGCGACAAAACCCTGCGCACCTTCTCCAAGGGCATGCTGCAGCGCATCGGCCTGGCGCAGGCCCTGCTCAACACACCTGAGCTGGTCTTCCTCGACGAGCCCACCTCAGGTCTCGACCCGGTCGGCCGCCGCCTGGTGCGCGACATCATCCGTGACCTGCGGGCGCGCGCCACGACGGTCTTTCTCAATTCGCACCTCCTGAGCGAGATCGAAATCACCTGCGACCGCGTCGCCTTTATCAAACACGGCGAGGTCCTGCGCATCGCCACACTCGACAGCCTCGTCGCTGGCGAGACCAGCGTCACGATCCGCGCGGCCGGCCTGACTGCGGAAGCCATCGCCGGCCTGGCGCAGTGGGGCAGCGACATCCGTGTCGACGGGGAACACCTCACCCTGGCCGTCAACCAGGACGAGCACCTGCCGGCCATCGCCCGTCACCTGGTCGAACACGGCGTCGAGCTCTATGCCCTGCAGCCGCAGCGCCTCTCGCTGGAAGAGCTCTTCATCCAGATCGTCGGCACGGACGGGGGGTTGTAGCGCATGCACGCCATCCTGACCATGGCCCGCCTGACGTTTCAGGAAGCGGTGCGCCGGCGTATCGTGCTGGCTGCCCTGCTGCTCGGTCTCGCTTTCCTTGCGATCTACAACCTGGGCTTTTATTTCCTGCGTCAGGACATCACCGCCAGCGGTGGTTTGCAGGAAGGCAGCCTGATGCGCAACGAGTTCTTCAATTTCATCTTTATGGCCGGTATGTACGCCGTCAACTTCCTGGCCATGGTCATGGCTGCGCTGATCACCGCCGACACTTTGTCGGGGGAGATCAATTCGGGCACGATCCAGGCCGTGGTCACTAAACCTGTACGGCGGGCCGAGATCGTGTTGGGTAAGTGGTTGGGTTATGTTGGCCTGCTCAGCCTTTACCTGCTGCTGATGATCGGCGGGGTGGTGCTGACCCTGTGGTGGCAGGCGCAGTACCGTGCCATCCACCTGCCCGCCGGCGTTGCCCTGGTCTACCTCAACGCCCTGCTTGTCATGAGCATCACCCTGGCGTGCAGCAGCACCTTCTCGACCCTGGCCACCGGCGGCATCGTCTTTGGTCTCTACAGCCTGGCCTTCATCGGCGGCTGGATCGAGCAGTTCGGCACCTTTACCGAGAACCAGACCGCGATCAACATCGGGATCATCTCCAGCCTGATCATGCCCAGCGAGGCGGTGTGGAAACGGGCCGCGTATGAGATGACATCGCCGCTTCTGCGCGGGTTTGGGTTTTCACCGTTTGTCTCGAATTCGGTGCCCAGTCCGGCCATGATTGTGTATGCGGGGTTGTTTCTGGTGGTGGCGTTGGGTTTTGCCGTTTTCCAGTTTCGGCGTCGCGATTTGTGATGGTAAAGATGATTTGCGGAATCGACAAAAATCGGGATAATGATTGGTAGACCTCAAACCGCCATTGGGCACCAGCTGGTAGCTGTGTCTTGCCGGCACAAGGTGCTGCCGGTCGAATTTCTCATTCACACAGGGGAGGAAAAAAACATGACAAGCCTCAAGGACATCGAAGACGTCAGCCAGAGTGAAATGGTCCGCAGCGCGGCCGCCGAAGGATTTGCTGCGCGTTTTGCCGCCGCCGGCGTGACAACGACGGAAGGGCTGCTGGAGCGTGCAGCGACGCCCAAGGGACGTGAAGAGCTCACCGCCGCGACCGGCGTCGATCATAGCGTCATCCTGCGCCTGGCCAACCATGCCGACCTGTTCCGCATCCGCGGCATTGCCACCCAGTACGCCGACCTGCTCGAAGCCGCCGGCGTCGACACCGTGCCCGAGCTGGCACAGCGCAACCCGGAGAACCTGGTCAAGAAACTGGCCGAGGTCAACGAGGCACAGGGCCTCGTCAAGCGCCTGCCCACCTTGACCGAAGTCACCGACTGGATCGCCCAGGCCAAAGAATTGCCGCGCGCAATTCATTATTAGACAACATCTTTTGCGGGTAACATGCAAACAGGTCGGTGATCCACCGACCTGTTTGCATGTTGTCCTCATCAAATTATGACCTATTCAGCTGTGCCCAAATCTTCGTAGATGCGTGGTCCCTTTTCTCGAACACGAACGATCCTTACGATACCCGCATCATCGTCAATGTGATAGACGATGCGCCACTTGCCATCTAGCCAAATGCGATAAAGATTAGGATACCCCTGCAGCTCCTTTGATTTGGGTGGACGCGGATTCTGGGCCAGTTCTCTAACCAGGTGACGAGCTTCTTGGCGGATGTGGCCTGGCAGGCGCGCGATGTCACGCTGCGCCGAAGCGCTGATTTCAACCTGGTACGACATTCGCTGTCATTGCCGCTTCTGCAGCATCCAGCGCGCTCAGCTCGGCCTCGAATGCTTCCCAGGAAGTGACAGTCTCTTCGCCGCGGGCGATGCGCAGCTCTGTTTCCAGAGCAGCAATGATGTCTTCCTGGTCGTCCAACTTCTCCATCAGCTCCTGATATCGTGCGAACGACATCACAGCAGCCACCACCTGACCAGAAACATCTTTGACAAATGCCACCTGACCATTCAAGGTCGGCGTTGCCTGCTCGGAGTCGATCTTGGCAGTGTTCATGGATACACCTCAGCACGCATGATTGCCATTGTGTGCCACAGTATATCACGTTTCTGTCAGTTATGCTACTGTCCTGGCAGCTGTGGCCCCTGTACGCAATAACGATCCCCAGACCCAAACGGGTATCACGGCACGACTCCAACGCCGGCCGAAACCTGAACGTCCAGACTCTTTCCGCATCGGAGCTATGCATTGAAACCACATCGGCCTTCGCCAATCGGTGAAGGCCGATGCCATCGTTATTGCGCCGACTTCCTGCACTGCTATGCAGCGCAGGAAGTCGCCCCGTTATCTACCGCCGGCGCCGCCAGGCGTACGCGGCGGCTACCACCATACTGACCGCGGCCGGAATCGTGAGCCACGGCAGGCCAACCGGCACGGGCTGCGCTGCCACGGCACTCAGCTGCACTGCCGTGGGCGACTGCACGGTTAGGGTGACCGGCACGACCACCAACTCGGTCTCGTTGCCGGGACCGGCGTCTGGGTCGTTGCTGAAGATGCACAGGTTGCCGGTGTAGGTCCCATCCGCCAGCCCGGTCGAATCCAGCGTTACTGTGACGCCCGTCGCCAGCCCGCTCGCGGTGGTCCCGCTCACGGGCGACGTGGTCACCCACGGGATGTCGGCCAGGTTGCTGCAGACCGTCGGCGGTGCGACGTATTCGATGAAGCGGCCGCTGACACCGGTGATCTTGCTCTGCACCAGCGTACCACTGCGATCGATTTCGTGCACCCCGGTGCCGGTGGTGGTCAGGATGGTGCCCCCTGGCAGCTCGTAAACGCCGCGGTAACCGGTCAGACCCGTGGGGTCATACCGACCGACGAATGTCCCGGTCGATGTGTACTCGATGACACCTTCGTTGCTGGTCGGACTAAAGTTGGCCACCAGCACATTGGTGTTGGCGGCTTCACCGATCTGTTCCGGGAAGGTGCTGATGGGCGCCAGAACGTTCAGGAATGTGCCGCTCAGGTCATATCTGAGAATGCCGGTCGTGCCGGCGCTGCCCGAGACCAGCCAGTCGCTGCCGCGACCGTAGGGGTCCCAGGGCGAACCCAGCCCACCGGAGGCGGCGAGGATGAAGTTGCCCAGGTAGTTGCCGCTGGTGTCGAACTCGGCGACGGTGTTGGTGTTGGCGCCGCTGGCTACCGTGACCAGCAGGTGGCCGTTGGGGCGCAGCGAGATGCCGCGGATGTTGTCCAGGATGGCGTTGTTGACGCCGCCGGCCGGGGCGAAGATGCCCAGGTAGTTGCCGTCCAGGTCGAACTGGTGCACCACGTCACCGGTTTGGTCCGAGAGCAAGATGCTGTTGCCGCTGGCACTGAGGATGGCGTTGATCCCTGTGCCAACGACGTTGTTGGTTGGCACAAAGTTAGGATCGATCACGTTACCGGTGATCGGGTCCAGGGCCATCACGCGGTCGTTGGTCGAGTCGGGAACCAACAGCAGCCCGGTGGTCATCAACGCCCGTTTGGCCCGGACGCGGGCGGCTGGATCGGGTGCCTCCAGCGGCACGGGTGCAGAGCGCTCGACACCGGTTATCTCGTTGGCCAGCGCGGCTGCGGCGTCGAAAGGCACCAGCGGCAGTGGGCTGGCCGGGCCAGCGACCTGCTGCGGCTCCTCGAAGATCTCCCACTCCAGGTTGGCCTGCCCGGTGTTGGTAATCGTCAGCGTATGCTGGGTCTGCAGGTTGGGCCCCTGTGTGCTGCTGATGGCCAGCGGGTCGACGACGATGTTGGGCGGCAGACAGCTGACGGTCGTGTCTTGTTCGGCGCTGTTGTTGGCCAGGTTGTCGTCGAAGGTCGCGCTGGCGACTTCGACGTGGTTGGTGAGAACCCCGCCGCAGCTGGCCTCGGCCACGGTCGCCGAGATCACGACGCTTTGAATGTCACCGTCGTTCATGTCCCCCATGTCACAGGTCACGACGCCACCCACCTCGCTGCACGTGCCGGTGTAGGCCGCGGCGCCGATGAAGGCCAGGCCACCCGGCAGGGTGTCGGTGATCACCACATCGTAGGCGGTGTCCGGCCCGTTGTTCTGGCTGGTGATGGTGTAGGTCAGCGTCTCACCCAGACCCACCGGGTCGGGTCCGTCGATCTTGCTTACCCACAGGTCGGCCGCGGTCGGCGTCAGGTTGAGACCGATCAGCAGCGGGTCGTGGTCCGAGGTGCGGTAGGGATCGGCATTGTACAGAATGTTGATCTGGTTGGCCGTTTTGAACTCGGTGTTGTAGTCCAACACGGTCGGCTCGTCGGCGTTGATGTGCCAGGTGGTCGCACCGTTAACCTGCGAGATCAGGCTGGCGTTGGCCATGCTGTGGTCCAGCGAACCCGCCTGGGACGAGAAGACGTAGGAATAGGCCCCGGCCCCGACGAATGTGGTCTCCAGGTTGGTGTAGCCGGCGGTCTCCAGCGCACGGATGGGATCCTCGCGCGCATAGGAGTTGAGGTCACCCACGATCAGAACGTCCGGATCACCTGAACCGGTGGGATCGGTCAGTGCCCAGTTGATCAGCGCGTTGGCGGCCTGGGTGCGGGTGTAGTTGAAGCAGCTCTGGCCATCGTTCTGGTCGAGGTCCAGGCCCGTGGCGCCAGTGCAGCCCTTGGATTTGAGGTGGTTGACGATGATGGTGAAGCGACCGTGGGTTGCAGGCTGCTGGAAGGTCTGCGCCAGCGCTGGCCGGTTGATGCTGGTGAAAGTCGGGTCCACCAGGTAGTTGAGGATGGCGAAGTTACCGACCGGCTGCACCACGCCTGGTTTGTAGATGATGCCGACCTTGATCACGTCGCCGGGGTTGATGGTCCCGGTGTGGATGTAGTCATACGTGCCAGCACCAGCCAGCGCATTGAGACCGTTGACGATGTCCTGCAGTGGCTCCACGTTGGGCGTGTTCTCCAGCTCCATCAGACCCACGACGTCGGCGTTGAGGGTATAGAGCGCCTGCAGCAGCTTGTCGCGCTGACGGGTGAACTCCTGGGCTGTGTTGGCGCCGCGGCACTCCTGGTTCTGGTCCGGGCCGCAGGGGAAGGGCGGCGTGTTGGTGGTGTCGAGGGTCAGGAAGTAGTTGAGCACGTTGAACGAGCTGATCTTGAGCGAGCCACCCGCCGGTCGCACGGGATCGGGCGCGGCGGGCCGCGGGTTGGTCGCGGTAAAGGTCGGCATCGTGTGCGGGTTGATGCGGTAGATGTTGCCGGGCGTGGTCCACCCCGGGTTACCCTGGGTGAATACCCCGGCCAGGTTGCTGACCGAATCACCGCTGCGTACCGTATTCAGCGCCGTCAGCCCGGGTGGTGGGTAGATGATTGGGTCGGGGTTCTGGGTCAGATTGCTGTCGTCCAGGGTAATCTGGTTGAGGTTGTTGGCGGCCTGCAGGGCGTTGGCCGGTGCACCCGGCAGCACGACGTTGGTCGGCTGCTGCAAACGCCCGTCCGACAGGGTCAGAATCGCCCCGCGTCCCAGGTTGAAGGTCTCGTTGACGGTCAACGTCTGGGTCATGACGACCGACATGCCCTCGAAACGTTCGGGGTAGGTTGTATTTGGGAACGGCAGGGTTACCGAGACCGGTGTCGTAGGCAGGGGCGTCGGGCAAACCGTGACGGCGGTAACCGCGTTGAGCTCCGTTTGTTCCTGGAATTCGGTGACCGTTCCCGACACGCGCACCAGGTTCCCCACGGCCACGTTGACGCCGAAATTGTTGTCGAAGACGAAGAGGCCTTCAGAGGTGGCCGGATCAGCATCCATGCCGGCGTTATCTTCTTGCACGAAGAAGCCCCGGATCGACGAGACCGCCTGCAGGTCAGACACCACCACGGCTTCGATGGTCTGGGCGCTGCCGACGACCGGGCTGGTCAGACCGCTGCCCTGGATGTCATGAATGGCCGTGGCAGGAGCGCCGCAGGCGCTGGCCACGGTGAAGCTCCAGACATAAGTCTCGGCCATGTTGTTTGGCGTGCCGTCCAGGTCGGTGACCTGATTGGCCGGGATGGTGACGCTGCAGAAGTCGCCCGGTGCAAAGTCGGCGTGCGGCAGGGTGAAGGTGGTGGGCCCGCCGGTCGGGGTGACATTCTGCAAGCCGCTGGTGCAGTCGATGGCGATGGTTCCGCTGACCGTCACCGGTTCGCTGAAGGTGACAGTGACGGGGGCATT
>JAYRNS010000215.1:0-5911 GCA_041912075.1 Anaerolineae bacterium | reverse complement strand
GGGTTGAATGACAACGGTGTAGGTCATGTCGCCCAGCTTATCTTCGCCGAGCGGCTTGATCCGGGCAACGGTCCCCCTGAGCTCGAGATCGGGCAGGGCATCGAAGGTGATGCTGGCCTTCGCACCCGGCGCCACGTTCACCACATCCAGCTCGGTCAAGTCGTCGGTTTCGATCTGCCAGCGGGTGGTGTCGGCCAGCCAGGCCACGGGGACACCCGGCGCAACGAATTCACCCGGCTGCACGTCGAGGCTGGCGATTTGGCCGGCAAAGGGGGCCACGACCAGCGTGTCCTGCAAGGCAGCTTTGGCCTGTGCCACGGCCGCCGCCGCCGCCGCCACGTCGGCTTCAGCGGCGGCTATCGCCTCCGGCCGTGCACCCTGTTCGACGAGATCCAGCTGCGCCTGGGCACGCTCGACTTCGACTTCGGCCGCGGCCAGGTCCTCGGGACGGGCCGGCGCCTGGACCAGGGCCAGTTCGGCCTGCGCCTGCTGCACGCGCGCCCGGGCCTGGGCGATGTCGGCCGCGGTCACGCGGCTGTTGAGGGCATTGAGACGGGCGCGTGCCGCGTTGTAGGCGTTGGTGGCCTGTTCGAGCTGCAGCGCTTCGGGGCGTGCCCCGATGTCGGCGTTGCCGGCGGCCCGGTCATAGGCGGCCTGCGCCTGGCGGAGACGCGCCGCCGCATCATCCACCTCGGTCTGGGCGGCAATTCGCTCGTTGACGTTGGGTCCTTCCTGAACCTTCTGCAGTGCAGCCTGCGCCGCGGACTGGCCGGCACTGGCCACAGCCACCTCCTGCTGGCGCGCACCCGCTTTGAGTCGTTCGACCTGTTTCTCCGCCGCCGTCACAGCCAACCTGGCCGCGGCAACCTCGGCGGGCCGCGGACCCGCTTTGAGTTGGTCACGCTGCGCTTCGGCGCGGTGCAGGGCAGCTTCGGCCTGGGCGAGCGCCGCCTGTAATTTGGCGTCCTCGAGCCGCAACAGGACGTCACCGGCCGCGACCGCGTCACCTTCGGCCACCAGCACCTCCTTGACGGTCCCGGCAACCGGAAGACTTAGCTTCGCCTCTTGTACCGGCACCACGACGGCATCCGCCACGACCTGGTCAGCAGCCTGGGACGGCTGCGGTGCGGCAGCGGTCGGTTGGGCATTGGCCAAGGGATTGTTGGTGCCTGGCGCCGGCGAATTGCAGGCTGCCAGCACGATCAGGACGCCCAGAATGGCCGCCAGCAGCCCGGCGTGCCGGCTGGATTGTGTGACAAAGTCGAGAGGCATGATCCCTTTCATGTCCAACCTCCATGATTGTTCGCGCGCCTATTGTTCGTACGCCAACACTTCGCGCACACTGAGACCCGCCGCCTGTTGGGCGGGGAAGAAACTGGCGATCGTGGCGATGACGACGACCAGTACCAGCCAAAGGAGCATGCCAGACGTCGAAACCGTGTAACTCAGGGGCGCGTTCAACGTTGCCTGGCCGACGCCGGCGGCAATCGGCTGACCCAGCGGGATCGACAGCAGGACGGCGATGATCCAGCTGAGCAGCCCGATAAAGACGCCTTCGATGATCACGACCTGCAGCACGGCACCGTTGCTGGCGCCGATCGCCCGCAGCACACCGACCTCACGAATACGCTCGAGCACATTGAGACTCATCGTGCCGGCCAGACCGATGCCCCCGACGATGGCCAGCACCACGGCCATGCTCATCAGAAAGGCGATGATGATGTTGAACAGCACCTCGATGCTGTCGCGGATTTGCTCGATCGTGCGCACGCTGCTGACTTTTACACCGGCATCGATCAGGCGAGCTTCCAGGGCTTCGGCAACTTGTGCGCGTGCCGCTGGCGTGTGTTCGGTGGTGGCAACGTTGAGTGAACTGGCACGGCCGGTGGTGCCGTTTTCCCGTGCCAGGGCATCGTAGTTGGCAAAGGCAATCGCCACCGGTTGGGCAAAGCGTACGACGCCCACGATGTTCCAGGTGGTTTCATGGTCGTTGAGCTTGAGCACGACATCTTGGCCAACGGCGAGGTCCGGTTCGTCCGCCAGCAAGATCGCTGTCACGACGATTGCGTTTTTGTCGTCGGGCTGCAGCCAGCGACCCTGCAGCACGGTCGGCTGGATCATCTGACTGCCGGCGGGAGCGCCCTGAATGTAGATGGTCTTGCTTTCACTGCCGTCGGGCCGTACGCGAAACGTCGTGCCGTTCGTCCACGATTCGACCGCAGCCACCCCTGGCAGGTTCGTGGCCAGTGGCTCGAGCCGGCCGATTCGATAGGGCTGTGAGAGATCGGCGGTTACGTCGAACTGCCAATACTTCAGGATTTCGTCGATGGTACGCAGCGCCGAGGTGCGTACGTTGATCACCGCCAGGAAGATCGTGCCGGCCAGCGAGAGCGTTACCAGCGTCAGAATCAGCCGTCGCTTGCTGCGAAAGGTATTGCGCAGCGACATCGCCACAGCCGCCGGCAAACCACGCACGGTCTGCAGCAGCCGGTCGAGCCGGCTGCTGCCAAAACCGGCCGCGAGACCGTAGCTGGCGATGGCTTCGCGGACCGTGACGCGCGTGCCCGATAGGATAGGCACCAGGCCGGCCAACAGTGGCACACCGATGGCCAACACCACTTCGAACCCGACCACCTGCAGCGGGATGCTGAACTCACCCAGGTTGAAATCGACCAGATACGACAGGAAGTTGATGATCCAGCGTGCAACGTACGCGCTGAGCGGCACCGCAATCACCAGCGCGGCCAGCCCAAACAGTGCCACCATCCCCAGGTAGAGCCGCATGATCTGGCCGCTGCGTGCGCCTACCGCCTTCATCACGCCGATCTGGCGCACCTGCTGCGTGAGCAGCGCTGACACCGTGTTGATCAACAGGAAAACGCTCAGCACCAGCGAACCGACACCCAGGGCAGTGAGCAGCAGCACCAGTGCCTGGAAGATACCGTCCTGCGGCAGCTTGCCTGGCGTGGGGATCTGCGTGCGTGTCACTTCGATACCGCTGTTGTTGAGCCGGCGTTCGATCGAATTGGCCACGGTCTCGATGTGTGCGGTGTCCTGGCGGTCGCCGCTGACCAGGATGTGCAGCTCGTTGTAGGTTCGCGGCAGACCCAACCATTCCATCGTGTCCAGGGTGACGTAACCGTAGGCCATGCCGGTCCACGGTGCGGCGCCATGCACGCTGTCGTACACCATACCGGCCATCGGCAGCTCGCGCAGCTTGCCAGCCGGTGTCTCGATCGTCAACCGGTCACCCTGGCGGGCCGCCGGCGCGATGCCCTGGCTGGTCAGCAGGGCTGAAGTCCGTTCGAGCAGGACCTGGCGGTCCGGCGGTGGAAAAACGCCGGGATCGGGCCAGCGTTCGGGGTCCGGGCCAAAGACCGCTTCGCGGCGCAGCATGCTGATGTGCATGTTCTCGTAGTCGGGCACAGCGTACAGCCGCAGGGGGTACCAGGCATCGGACTGCGGATGCTGAAAGCGGACGACGATCTCACGCCGGGCCTCGGCTTCGGCCACGCCCGGCATACGCCGGATCGCCTCGACCATTTGGTCGGTGAAGGGTTTGTCGGTGGTGAGGATGGCGCTGGGTGGGTTGGCCTCCGCGTAACTCTGCACCATGTCGTCGGTCACGATGACGCGCATGTGGGCCACGGCACCGACCGCAAAGACACCCACGGCGATCGAAGCAATCACCAGGACGGTACGGAGTTTTTTGCGCCAGATATCGCGCAATATCTTGTGCCAGCGTGGCCGGATCATGGTCCCGTCCTCCTCGAACCAGGCACACTCTCGGCCAGACGATCGCCGGCCACCTGGTCGATTGCCTCACGGGCGGCAGCCGACTCGGCCACGGCAGCGGCGAATTCCTGCGGATCGAGGGCCGCGACCACGGCCCCCTGGTCCATGGCCGCGCGCACGGTCGCGATACTGTTGCCCCCGCGCAGCAGCTCGATTTCGCCGATGTACTGCCCCCGGCCGCGCCGGGCCATAATGAACTCCTCACCATTGGGTGTGCGCAGGTGGATCTCCACCTCGCCGTCGGTGATCATGTAGAAGTTTTCGGGCGGTGCACCGGCCTGGATGATGGTTTCACCCGGGCCAAAGGTCTGCCGCGAAACCTGGCGTGTGACCTGGGCCAGCTGCTGGTCTGTCAGACCGGGGAAGGTCTTGGCCAGATACTCCTCGATGATCTGGCCGTCAGCGATGATGACCGTGCGGGTGACACGCTGTGCCAGGTCACGGTCGTGGGTCACCATGACGATCGTCTTGCCCTGGTTGACCAGCTGCTCGAACAGCTGGAACACCGAATCGGCAGTCTTGGAATCCAGGTTGCCGGTCGGCTCGTCGGCCACCAGCAGGGGCGGGTCATTGGCGAGGGCACGCGCAATGGCCACTCGCTGCTGCTGACCACCCGACAGGGCCGAGGGCAGTTTGTTGGCCTGATCGGCCAGTTCGACCAGCTCCAGCAGCTGCAGCGCGCGCGTCTTGCGCTCGCGCCGGCCGTAGGTGTTGCAGAAGTCCATGGGCAGCATCAGGTTTTCCAGCACGGTCAGCGTGGGCAGCAGTTGGAAGAACTGGAAGATCACCCCAACGTTGCGGCCGCGCCATTCCGCCAGCTTGCCTTCGCTCAAGGTGTGCACCGGTGTACCGGCCACGATCACCTCGCCGCGCGTGGGCCGGTCGATCCCGGTGATCATGTTGATCAGGGTCGACTTGCCGCTGCCTGATTTGCCAATCACCGCCACGAACTCACCTCTGCCCACAAACATGTCGACGTCTTTGAGTGCCGTGAAAGCGCCGGCGGTGCTTTCATACACCTTGAGCACCTGGCGCAGCTCGATGAGATGGGTGCGTCCGGTGCTTTTGCCAGCCCCGTTGCTGCTTGCCGATCCATTGTCTGTGCGCGCCGATTTCCATCTCATCATTCATTCTCCTCCGGTTGATGTTTGTAGGCTCTGCCAACAACAGTTTAGACGGCAGGATGCAGCTGTCCGTGACCGCGGCGCTGGATGAGCCAGCCACCCATGGCACCGCCCAGAACAGCAGCTACGCCGTCGATGACCGACCAGAGGTCAAAACCAAAGCCCTGGATAAAGCGCCAGAGCACGACAACGATGGCGACGATGATGCCCACGACAAGGCCGGCGATGATTTCGCTGCCCTCCGAATCCCGTGCGCCCCGCCGCCCGCCGACGAGCCCACCCAGGAAGGCGAGCAGCATGCCCATCAGCACGGCCGGCCAGCTCAGCAAGGTCGTAATCTGCATCTCGACGGGCGGAGTCCCGCGCAGCTGGAAACCCACGACCACGATCATCAGCGTCTGCACGATGATCGTGAGCACCCACGCGATCAGCAAACCAAACAGCGTGCCAATCACAATGCCCTTCCAGTTCAGGGTTGATGAATTGTTCGACATGATCAACCTCCTCGATCAGTGTGTGTTCGAATCATCGGAAACAAGCGGCACGGTCGTCGCCGCAGGAGGAAACGACGGTCGTGAGTCGATCGACACCAGGTGCAGCCCCAGGTCACGCAGCTTGGCCACGAGACCATAGAGCGCAGCCTGGTCGGACGCGCGGCCAGCCAGGACGGTTTCACCCTGGTCGGTGTAACTGATGGCGAAACCCTCGAACCATTCTTGCCATGTCTCGTCCAGCCGTTCTCGCACACGAATCTCAACTTCCACCATGGTCGGATGTCTCCTGCTAGAGTTACGGCCATGATAGCACCGCGACCCCGTATGCGTCGTCTATCGCAGGATAGAGCATGCGATACATCTCACTTGTGCCTCCACGGCGCTAGGGCATTTGCCCTACCTTGTGGTACAATGAAACCGCTAGAGCAATTTGGCACCTGCCCCGCCCGGTACCCGTACGGTCATCACCCCCAAAGGAGTCAATCCATGGCCGACGAT
>JAYRNS010000214.1:0-2920 GCA_041912075.1 Anaerolineae bacterium | reverse complement strand
TTGACGCCGGGCAGCCGGCTGTAGAGGTTGTCGACCGTGTGGTTTTCCAGGAACAGGATGATCACGTGATCGATCTTGTCGATCCCTTCCTGTGCCTGGGCCGTGGCCGGACCGCGCAGCACACCCAACATGACGCCACTCACAACGACCAGTCGCAGGACACGGCTCAGCATGGTGGTCTCTCCTTTCCTGGTGCGATCGAAGGTTGCGATAGAATACCCTAAGCATGAGGAGTTGTCAATAACAAACCAAAATCTAACCTGACAGAGCACCGGCTTTAGCGGATCGGTCAGTTCTCGCCGGTCTCACGGGTACGCAGCAGATCGTGCACGATCTCGTGCCAGCGGGTCAAAAAAATCAGGTGACCTTCGCCCGGTATGATGCGCAGCGTCGCGTTGGGGATGGCGGCCGCCATCGCCTGCGCCATGCCCACGGGGGTGCTGTTGTCGAGCTCGCCATGCCAGAGAGTGACAGGCACCCGAATCCCCTGAAGCGGAAAACCCCACGGTTTTGCTGCCAGCTCGACTTCGTGTGCAAATGCATCGATCCCTTGCCGTGTCGCCTCGGCGTAGCTGGCGAGAAACATGGCCCGCACATCCGGACGCTGCAAGATGACCTGGTCGGCCGGCGGGTTGTGACGGGTGTAGCGGTCGAAGAAGCGCTGCGGATTGCGCCGCGGATCGCCCCGCCAGCCTATCGCCAGGCGCAGGAGGAAGGGCGCGTGGCGCGCCAGCCCATAGCCGATGCGCCGCTCACGGGCCATGCCGGCAAGCACGGTGGGGTCGTCGAGCGGACCTGAACCACCCACGATGGCGGCACGTGTCATACGCTCACCAAGTTTGTAAGCACAGGCGGCCAGGAACGGCCCGCCGCCCGAGGTGCCGACGGCGGCGAAATGTTCAAGACTGAGGTGATCGGCCAGCTGGGCGACGTCATCGGCCCAATCGAGCAGCGTGCGTCCCGGCTTGGGGTCCGAGCGACCAAAGCCGGGACGGTCGGTCGTGATCAGCTGCACGCCGAGCGCACGTGAGATGTCATCATCCGGATGCAGCAGCCGGCAGCTGGGGAGGCCGTGAAAGAAAAACACCGGCGTACCCTGGGTGTCACCGTACTGCGCATAGGCCAGGGACCGACCGTCACGCAGACGCACGCATTTCGGTGGGTCTACCGGGTCGTCGTGTGGCATGGGCGAATGGCCTCGCTTCTCAGCTCTCCGGCTGCTCACGGGAATCAGCCTGGCGGGCGTCTATGATCCTACGTGCGTCCGCAGCCAGGCCGTGATTGCGGTGACAGTGTCGGGGTCTAGCACGGCGTCATCGGCATTGTAGGCGGCCAGTGCCTCAACCGCAGTCAGCTGGGCGCGCAATCGGGGTTCGTGCTTGAGCACGTGGTTGGCGTGTTCCGGGTAGACGATACTGATGTTGGGGTGCTGCGCGGCCAGCCGCTCGAAAATGCCGCCATCGTCCTGCCAGTCGACTTGAATGTCCTGCTTGCCAATGACAATCAGGACGGGCACGCTGACCCTGGCCAGCAGCGCTGCCGGGTCGGTCACCCACAGCTCGCGGGCAAACGGCTGGTTGACCGGGTTGGTCAGACCCAGGATCAGCATGCGGACGACTTCCGGTGCCTGATCGTCCACCGGAACCTGCCGGCCGGCGGCAAATTCCGTCATCGCGGCATCGAACGCTGCCAGCTGCACATCGCCATCCGGCAGCGCCGCCAGCTGCGCGGCCACCTGGCTGCGCGCGACCGCGCCGATCGACCGGGCGGGTGCGGCAGTGAGGATCAGCCCGGCGCAGGGGACAACCGGTGCGTGCACCTGGTAGTTGAGCGCGTGGATGCAGCCCTCACTGTTAGCCAGTACGAACATGCGCTGCGGGTCGACGTCTGGGCGCTGTGCCAGCAGCTGAACCGCCCCGGCCAATTCGGCGGTATGTCCTGCCATGCTGATCTTGCCGGCCAGGCGCTGCACGTTCTCCTGTATGTGCGGCCCCGAGGGACGCTTGTCGTAGCGCAGCGTGACGTAGCCGTTAGCGGTGAGGACCTGGGCGAGCAGTCTGGCACTGCCATTGCTGCCCGGGACCAGCGGTGTGTTCCAGTTGCGATCGGTCGGCCCACTGCCGGCCACGAAGACGACGGCCGGGAACAGGCCATCACCGGGTGGACGGGTCAGGGTGGCGTGTACCGTCAGTCCGTCCAGTTCCCACGACACCGCTGCGTCGTTAGGACCGTTGTGTCTCGTCATAGGATGCGTTCCTCGCTGATTTGTGTCCTATTGCCTGGCAGCCCCCGCAGCCGTTTGATGTTGCGCGGCGGTGGTTTGCGGCAGAGCCGTTTGCCAATCTGCGGAAATCATTATACCATTCGGCACGCCCCGGTGTTAAAATACGTGAGAGTGCGCAGGAAGCTATCTCGGTTGAGAAATCACCCAAACGCCTCAAAAAGGAAATCACACATGGACATCACACGCAGTGGCTCGTTGCCATCCGGCAAAGGGTCGGCCGAATACTTTACCGGCAGTGTGCGCATCGATCCCCTGTTCGAGGCGGCTGCGCCGGCGCGCGTCGTCGGCGTCAGTGTCACGTTCGAGCCGGGTGCACGCACTGCATGGCACACCCATCCACTGGGCCAGACCCTGATCGTAACCGCCGGCTGCGGTCTTGCCCAACGATGGGGCGGCCCGATCGAAGAAATTCGGCCGGGCGACGTGATCTGGTTTCCGCCGGGTGAGAAGCATTGGCACGGCGCGGCGCCAACCACGGCCATGACGCACATCGCCATTCTGGAAAAGCTCGACGGTCAGACGGCCGAGTGGATGGAAAAGGTGGCGACACAGCGGGAACCGAACGCCTTCGTCCAGCCTGGCGGCATTCGGGTCCAAAGCAACCGCAGCGTCCCAGAAGAACCGCATCAGCTCCAT
>JAYRNS010000213.1:0-2176 GCA_041912075.1 Anaerolineae bacterium | reverse complement strand
TGGGGGTGTCGGTGTGGTGAATCACGATCAGTGAAATCGGCTTCGTGCGCGCCGGGTAAGGCGGTAGGGTGGGATGTTTTTCGAGCTGGTCGACGATGTCACGAATCGCAGGTTGGGTCACACCTCCGCCCGTGGTGCCCTTGAGGCGGGCGATCTCATCGTTGAGCTGGCGGATTTGTGTCTCGCGCTGCGCCACCGTGTCCGTCAGCGTGGTGACCTGGGCCTGCAGCCGGGCCAGGTCGGCGTCGCGCTGGCTCACCGCGCTGCGCAGGTTCTGCACCTCCTGACTGAGCGCGGCCGCCTGGTCGGCCAGCGGCTGCAGGCGTGCCACCGCCGTCTCCAGCTCGCGCACACGCGCCTGCAGCCGCGCGACGTCGTCGTCGACGACGGGGCCTGGCCCGCCAGCGGCGTCGAGAATGGCCTGTACCTGTTGTACGAGCGTGGCCTTGTAGTTGGCACCCTGTGTCCACTGTTTGCCCGGCGAGCCATGGGCGGTCTCGATTTCCTTGCGTCCCACGACCGTGTCGATCGTGAGGTGCAGCGAGTACAACAACCAGGCGATGAGCGCCGCCGCGCTGGCGATCTGCCCGGCCGGCGGTGCGAGATCGGTGAAGTTGCCGGCCAGCGCCACGGCGACGCTCTGCATGTTGGCGGCCGGATCGAGCATCTGCTCGACGACCGTCTCCAACGGCTGCGTCCAGTAGATCGTACCGTCAGCGGTGATGAGAAAATGGTAGGTAATGCCAGCCTTACCCTGCGCTACCTGGACCTGGGCGATGCGGTCGGGCGGGATGTCGCCGCGCGTGACCGTGTGATGGACGACCACGCGGCGGATTTGACTCACGTCGCGGGTGGGATAGCGGTTGGTGGCATGCACCGGCAGGCGAGTCCTTACGTCCTGCAGGGGCGGCTGTTTGACCCCGTCCGTCACAGGTGGCATGGTCTCCAAACCGGGAACCGCTGCGGTGACGGTCGCCAGTGTCTGCTGCAGCGCAGGTAACTGGGACGCACTGGTGGCCAGGGCACTGACCGTGGTCTGCAGGGCCACTGCCTGGCGGCCCGCGGCGGCCACCCGCTCGGCATCGGCCAGCAGGCGGGTCACCGCGGCCTCCAGGTCGGTCACCCGCTGGCGCAGCAGGGCGATGGTTGCATCCGGTGCAAGGTTGGATGGTGGCGTGTCGCCGGCGTTGTAAGGTGGATGGGTCATGGCCACACTCTCCTGCGTGCCGTGGTACAGGTAGATGGTGCGCCGCCTTCAGAGTCGGGCTGGGCGCAGTGCTGGCGCGGGCGCCTTCAACAAACCAGGCGCTGTTCAATTCTACCATCATAAACGCCATTTGTGCTATTTTTGCGTTGGCCTTTCCAGGGTTGACCGCGATGGCGCTCGGTGTTATACTCCTGCCGCAGCGCGGCAGCCCGCAAGGAAAGCGTGTGCGGAGGACCGCTCACCGCTGCCGCCAACCTGACTGCCCATTTCAAACCATGCGCCTCAAAGAACTCGAACTACACGGCTATAAGTCGTTTGCCAACCGCACCAGCTTCAGCTTTCCAACCGGAATCACGGCCATCGTCGGACCCAACGGCTCCGGCAAGTCCAACATTGCCGATGGCATTCGCTGGGTTTTGGGTGAACAGAGCTTCAACCTGCTGCGCGGCAAAAAAACGGAGGACATGATCTTTTCGGGCAGTGACCAGCGTGCCCGCCTGGGCATGGCCCAGGTCACGCTGACGCTGGACAACAGCGATGGCACGCTGCCGCTCGATTTTGCCGAGGTGACGGTGACCCGACGGGCGTACCGCTCCGGGGAAAACGAATATTTGCTCAACGGCAACCGGGTCCGGCTGAAGGACATCGCCGAGCTGTTGGGACGGTCGGGTCTGAGCCGCCGCACGTACACCGTCATTGGACAGGGGCTGGTCGACCAGGTGCTGGCGCAGCGGCCCGAAGAACGCCGCGTGCTGTTCGAGGAAGCGGCCGGGATCACGGTTTACCAGGGCAAACGTGACGAGGCCCTGCGCCGGCTGGAAGAAACCCAGTCCAACCTGCAGCGGGTCCACGACGTGATCCAGGAGCTCGCCCCGCGCCTGCGTCATCTCAAACAAGCCGCCGAACGGGCCACGCAGGCCAACCAGCTGCAGACCGATCTGCACGCATTGCTCGAGACCTGGTATGGTT
>JAYRNS010000212.1:0-2070 GCA_041912075.1 Anaerolineae bacterium | reverse complement strand
GTCCTGCACTTTCTGGGCACTCGGTGACAACAACGACGTCATGTTCAACCCTTTTCACCGTTCACGTCTTCTTGTACCAACGACCTGAGCGCTGCCTCATCCGCAGAGTCTCACACCCTATCTCTGTGATCTCTGTGTCCTCTGCGGCAAACAAGACAACTAACGCGCATAACGCAGGGTCGTTCCCAGGATGAAGTATGCGGCCAACACGGTACCACGCAGCGTCCCACTGACCTTCGACCGGCCGGCTCGCGACGGTTTTCCATGGGATAGGTGTCACCTGCATTATCCTCCAAGTTGTTGAGAATGCCAATATCGACCGGCCCATGCCGGCAAGCGCCAGGTCTTCCACGGTGTCCGGTGTACGAACTGGACACTGTGCCATACGATTGGCAGGAGCATGACCATGAGAAATGCGGCCACTTCACGCTGCCAGCGCGGCACGGCCTGCCAATCGAGCCCGTAGGTCAGGTCGAACAGCAAGTACTTGAACCAGGCCAGCACGCTCAGCAGCACCGTGCCGCGCAGGGCACGGCTGTGTGGCTGCCAGGCGGCCAACGGTAACACCCAGGCTACGTACCAGGCCTGATACCAGGCCGTCGCCAACAGCAGGGCTGCGACCAACAGGTTGCGCCCGCGCTGCCAGGGTCGCGGATGCGGGTCAAGCCAGGTTGCTACCACACTGGCCAGTACGATCAGGGCCAGCAGCCCAAACGCCAGGCTGCCGGCTAGCCTGCTGGCCGCGGCCGGGCCTTCCAGGAACGGCAGCGTATAGCGGACAACCGCCGGCAGCGAGGTCGTGAACAGATCCGCGCGCTGGGCCAGACGCAGAGGGTCGGGCATGGGCCAGAATGGCGCATAACACAGCCACACAAGCGCGAGGCTGACGATGCTGCCGGTCAGGATCTGCTCCATACCCCGCCGCCGTCCAAGCTGGCGGATGGCGGCCACGACAAACACGGGAATGAGCAACAGCGAGACAAACTTGAACAGGGCAGCTGCAGTCAACGCGGCCAGCGCCCAATCGTACTGCTGCCGCAGCGCAAACCACGTCGCCACCAGGATACCAAAAGCCAGCCACAAGTCGTGATGCCCGTTGGCCCCGGTCTCGAACAAAAGCAACGGATTCCAGAGCACCACATACACCGCCAGTTGCACCGTGGACAGCTGACGCGACTGCTGGAAGGCCAGGCCGGCGACGGCGCCGGCGGTCAAGACCAGGGCAAGGACCGCCTGTGCCTTGAAGATCAACACACCCCGCCACAGATCAACGCCAGCCCCGCGTGCCAGCGGGGCGGCCAGCAGCTCCCACAGCGGCCCGTACGCCGAAGGGAACTTGGGCCAGGCCGCATACGCCATCAGCGTGTCACTGCCAAACTGGGCCGGAACCTGCACAAATGGGTTGGCACCATGGACGGCACGCATCTGCCCGCGCGCCAGGTAATCGAACACGTCAGCCGCCCCCACCGGGTAGGTAAACAGCATAAGCGCCAGTGCGATCGCCGGGAAGAGAAGCAGTATCCACCAGGGTATGGGTACGCGCGACCGCGCCAGCCCGCGTAGACCCACCAGATAGGCCAGGTTCAGGCCAGCCACACCGATGAGAAATGCATACCAGGCAGCGGGTCGATGGGTGGTCAGTTTGAACAGGCTCAGCAGCGGCACGCGCACATAGACATCGAGCGGAAACGGGCGGTAGAAACAGGCGTAATACAGTCCAACCGACACGAGTCCCAGCCCGAGCAGCGTCACAGCCAGCGCCGGTCGTCGAGGCGTTCGCATCCCACTGAGGTCAGCCGTCATAGGCCCTCCGGTCGCGCGCGGGTCGCGGGAAACCATTTTTGCGTGCGCACCAGCACGGGTGGCACAAACAGGAAAAACAACAGGAGGATCGCCACGATGTACAGCGCAAAGAGCACAAAATAGATGATCTCGAAGGCTGGAATGGCCCGCCGCAAGTTGGGAATGCGCGCCGCCAGGCCGTACAGGAGCAGGCTGACCGCTCCCAGGCCTACCAGAATCGCCAGGCGGTGGCGACGCGCGCGCTCACTGACAACAAGTCGCATGGAC
>JAYRNS010000211.1:0-2979 GCA_041912075.1 Anaerolineae bacterium | reverse complement strand
GCCATAAGCAAACCGCTCCATCCTGGGCTGCCTGACCGATAAGGGCGGAGAAAGTTGCCAACTTTTGGAAAGTTGGCAACCTTCTCCGCCCCCGGTTTGATCGCCGACTTTCGTGATTGGCCGTGGTCATCGTATGGGGTGATTCTGAGCTCAGAGATGCCAACTTTTCCTCCGCTTACACGGAGATCACCTTCAACTTGGCCTCGATGAAACGCTCGTGCGGCACGACCATGGTGTTGGCCAGATTGCGGATGGTTTCGATCTCGTCGTTGTTGACCGCGCCATCCGCCGCGGCGATGGCGAAGAGGGAATCGACCAGCTGACCGCGCTCGTCGGCGCTGCTCACCGCGGCAAACCCGTCGGCCAGGCGGAAACTGTCCAGATCGGCCGGCAGCTGCGCGACAGCGACGTCAACCAGGAAAGCAGCCTGCTCGTCATTCAAGTGCCAGGCCTGTTGCAGCGTCGCCAGCATGGCGGTCTGCTCCTGGTCCGCCACCTGCGGGTTGGTGCGCGCGACGACGGCCATCATGCCGCCGGCCAGGCTCAGCTTGCGGATTTCGGCGTCCGACAGCTTAGGCACCACCCCCGCCTGCTCCAGCCGCCGCCGGATGACGTAGTAGACGCGGTTCTTGATGTAGTCGTCGAGGTAGACCTCGCGGTTAGGTGCGGCAGACGCCGCCGCGGCGGCCGGCGCACTGCGTCCCTTGAACAGCCGCGATACCCGGCCCAGGCTGCCCGTACTGCCCGATTCGATGGCGGCTTTGACCTCGTCGGCCACACGCCGCTCCTCGTCCGTAACCTGGCCGTCGGCCGCCACCAGCGCATCCAGCGCATCGTAGACGAGCTGTTTGCCTGCAGGGGTGGTAATCTGCGAGCGCAGCTGCTGGACCAGCCGTGTACGCTCGGCTTCGTCGACCGGCGAGTCCATGTAAATGGCCACCGAGGCCCATTCCTGCGCACTCAGATTGGGGATGCGTGACAACAGGTCGAACTTCATGGCGTTGATCTCGTCGCTGCTGAGACCACCATCGACCCAGGCCGTGGCCACCAGTACTTTGGCCAGGGTGAGAATGACTGCTTGATCGTTTTGATGCATGTTCCTACGTCTACCCATTGACTCAAGGTTCTGCAGATCCACCTTGGATCTCGATTAACCGCCGATGCGAGGAGCGATTGTAACACGTCGTTTCTGGCAGCGCAAGCGCGCCATCAGCGTTTCATGTGCGCTTGCTCGTAGTCGAGCACCTCTTTGAGCGCGTCCTCCACCGGCCGCGCGGTCCAACCCAGCTCGCGTTCGGCCCTCGCCGGGCTGCCCCAGAAGGTGTAATCAGCCAGGGTGGCGAGGGCCTCGGCGGAGAACGGGGTCTTGAGTCCCAACGGCTCGACCAGGCCCATCATCCTGGCACTGGCGCTGGCCATCCAGCCCGGCGCCCAAATACGCGTCGCGGGGATGCCGGTGATCGATTCACACAGGTCGAACACCTGGCGGTAGGTCAGGCTGGGTCCCGCCACAATATAGCTCTGACCCGGTTGCCCCTTCTCCATGGCCAGCACGTGCCCTTCGGCGATGTCGTCGACGTGGGCCAACGTGACACCTGAGCGGGCGCCGAACATCACCGGCATCCGCCGCAGGAAATAACGAAAGATCTCGCTCAACGGGCTGACGTCGCCGGCACCCATGACGGCGCCCGGCTGGACGATGACCAGCGGGGCACCGGCCTGCTGTAAGGGGATGGCCACCTCGTAGTGTGCCGCCCACTTGGTGCGCTCGTATTCCGAGGCCATGCCATCCTTCCCCACGCGGTAGGTCTCGTCGACGACCCGGCCGTGCGTATTGCCGAACACACCGACCGTGCTGGTATGCACGATCTTGGGTACCCCCAGCTCGGCTGCAACCTCCAGCGCGTTGCGTGCACCGCCCACGTTGATGGCCTGCATTTGTGCCTTATCCAGGTTGCCCAGGGCATACCAGCCGGCCAGGTGGAACAGCGCGGCGGCACCACGCAGCGGTTCGACCAGCGATGCCCGCTCAGTGACGTCACCCTGGACCAAGGTGGCACCCTGTTTGGCCAAACCAACCGCTTTGGGCGGACTGCGCACGATGCAGGTCACACGGTGACCGCGCCGCAGCAGAATTGGCACGAGGTGGCTGCCAATGAAACCGGTGGCACCGGTGACGACGATCTGATCTGCCATGCGACCTCCATTCTTGGTGAGGGATCGGGAACCAACAAACGACCCGTTTCACGTCTGGCACACGCTGTCTTTGGCGGACGCCGGCGGGTCACAGCAAACGCGCCAGCGGATCAGGCCGAAAAACCTGATCCGCTGGCCTCAACGTTGCAGTCTATCTGTCCGTGACCGGCGCTGTGAGCACGGGGCTTACGGATAGGTCACGATGTTGGTGACTTGATTCGAGGAATTGACCGCGGCACCGGTGTCGTTGACGACGTGGTCGATGCCACCGTTGCCGCTGAGAAAGACGGTCAAGATGTCGTGCAGCACCACGCCGGCGGTAACCGGCACCTCGAAGGCGCGCTCGGCGTGGATGTCCGGACCGACATTGAAGAAGGAGTAGCTGCCCATCCCCCAGGCCTCGTGCGTCGTGACGCTGTCGGCCACCTTGTACGCGGCATAACCGTTGACGCCGCCGTGCGACCAGGACGCCTGGTCCGGCGGGTCGTACGGCAGCTCGTTCTGGAAGAAGATCGTCCGGCCGTTCTCACCATTCCAGATCAGCTCGTACTTCTGGTAGTGTTCGACGAACAGACCGTACGCCATGACGTTGTCGCCGTTGACGATGACACCGGTATCGGCAGTGTTGTCGGTCCAGCCAACGGTGTTTGGATTGCCGTGATCGGCCCGCCAGGCCCAGATGTTGTCAAGTAGAACGTCGTCGCTGTTGACCACCAGGCTGGTCGTGGCCTTACCCAGGGTCGCCCCACCGATGCGGAAGAACACGTCCTGCAGGGACGTGGG
>JAYRNS010000210.1:0-2130 GCA_041912075.1 Anaerolineae bacterium | reverse complement strand
CCCTTGTGCATCATGAATTCCATCGAAAGCGGGGTGCTCTGCCCTGGCTGGATGGTCGTCGAACCGACGACGGCCCTGGGCGGTCAGCAGCCCTGCTTGACTTCGACTACCGGTTGGCTCACGATCTGCAGTGGCTGACCACCTTCGTTGCGCAGCGTGAAGGTGGCTCTCACCGGTATGTCGAGCGGTACCTTGCCGAAGTCGATCTGCCGTTGGTCCACCACCAGGCGTGGCGCATCACCTGACGGTGTGGCGCCGGTCGTGGTTGCTGCCGGCGAGCTGGGACGCAGCATCAAGACGAGTCCCAGCATGATCAACAGGACCGCCGCGCCACCTGCGATCAGCCCCCAGGGTGTGCGCTGTTGTGGTGCAGCAGGGGAGGTAGGGGTCTTCCCAATTTTGTGTGGTTTGTTAGCCTTGACAGGCATGTTCATCTCCTTCAGGCACTCATTGATCGAATAGGAAGGTCCGGACGTAGGCAACCATGGCCCACAGCTCATCGTCGGTATAAAGCGAGCCAAACTCCGGCATACCGGTGCCCATGCCGCCGCGCAGCAGTTTACCCTGGAGCAGGGCATCGCTGGCCACCAGCATGTGCGCCGCATCGGTGAAGTCAGCCGGCCCGCGCGGCATCGTCGGGTCCATCTTGGCCATGCCCGGCAGATTCAGCCCGGCCGGGCCGTTGCCCTGACCATCGACGCCGTGGCAGGCGGCGCAGTCACGAGCATAACGCGTCTCGGCGCGTTCCAGCGCGGCTGGCTCGACATCCTTGAACCACGCCCACGCCACCAGGTCCCATACCTCATCATCGCTCAACGCCGCGTGGGCAGCATCGGCGCGCAGCGCGGCAAACGCATCCGCCGGTGACTGCGCACGGCGTTGGGCCTTGTCGGCAAGCGCGGGCGGCAGGTGGGCTTGCCGCCCAGCGCCGGCATGACTCGAAGGACGCGCGGCCGGCGTGACGAGTACTGTGTGCCGTTTGGCATCCAGATTGATGCCCAGTTGTTGGAACAGGGGCGGCTCAGCGGTCGCCGCGGGTAACAACGCCTCGCCGATGATCTCGATCACCCCGCGCATCCGCCAATGATCCACGCCGCACCAGCGGGTACAGGCAAAGGCGTAACGGCCCGGCTCCTGCGGGGTTACATCGATCTCGACGACCTGGCCGGGGTAGATTTCGTCGACAGTCACGTTCAATCCAGGAATCGTCAAACCATGCACGACGTCGGGTGAGCTAAGGCGCAGGCGCACGGTCTCACCCGCACGCAGCGTCAGCCGATCGGGGCTGAACCCACCTTGTTCCGGCGAGCGTGCCATGATCTCTACTATCTTGACACCGGCCGAACCCGTTCGCCATGCCTGGTAGCCGAAGAGTCCGGCCGGGAAAGCCACCGCCACCAGCAGCACGACACTCAGGGCAAACACGTCACGGCTCATAGATCCGCCTCATGCCAGGTACAGGCCCAACAGTCCCAGCGTCGCCGCCGTGCAGAAGACTACCACCGGCACGGCGGCCCAGGGCGACTGGCCGTGCTGACGCGCGGTGCGCAGTGCTAATGCAGCCGCCGCGCCCAGGCCGACGAGCAGGGTTGGCACCTGCACGAAGGCGACCCGGCCGGGGACTTCAGTCGTCCAGGGCAGGTTCGCCATGCCGAGCAGGTTCCAGCCCCATCCCAGCGGGTCGGAGAGCGATGACCAGGCATACGAGAAATTGACCAACACGAACGACAGCGAGAAGGCGACCCAGGCCGCCAGACCCAGCGGCACCAGGACGGCTGCGTAGTCGGAAAAGAGTTTTCGGAGTCCTGGAGATTGGCGCAAACGCCTGGCATCAATCACCTGGCCCGACCGGACTGCCAGCCAGAACAGACCGGGCAGAATGGCCAGGTTCAGTGCCAAAAAGATCGCGGCATACGCGAACCAGCCTGGCGTTCCCACCGCCTGCGCGGTTTGTTTGAGCACACCCCATGGTCCAATCAGCACCGCCGAATAGATGAACGCGCAGGTCAGCATGATCAGACCCTTGTATGCTTCGTCGAGCTTATGGCCGGTCGTCTTCAGCAGATCGGCGCCGGGCTGGCGCACGAAGAGCGCAATGTTGTCGTGCGGGCAGGTTTTCAAACATTCGGT
>JAYRNS010000209.1:0-4955 GCA_041912075.1 Anaerolineae bacterium | reverse complement strand
GGCCAGGTAGAGTGCCTGGGCCACGTCGGCGGCCAGGGGCGGGCGCTGCCAGCCGGGGTGCGCCAGGGCGGCCAGGGTCAGCAGGCTGCGGGTGGCCGGCTCGGCCTGCAGCTCGCGCGAGGGACGGTGCGAGCGGGCTGCCACCCCGCGCCGTGCCAGGCGGTCCATCATCGAAAAACGCAGTGAATCGCTGACGTATGGGGCCAGCACGACAATCTCACCCGGCGGCACCTGGTCTTCGAAGACCAGGTCGGCGATGCGGTTGGCGGTCCAGTCGAGCATCTGGGGAAAGAAGCTGGCCTGGAAATCTTCGAGGGCTGCGCGCGGCGAAGGGGCAAACGGTTTTTCGGGTGGCACGCCGGTCAGCACGTGAGCCACTGCCCCCTGCAGACTGCGGACAGCCGGTGTGGGGGCCCACGTCGTATCGCCGGCGGGCAGCGCGTCTTCGGCCAGGCGGACCTGGTGGGTGCACAGCGGTGCCAGGCGGCGCGCCGAATCGGGGTCGGCACCCAGGAAGAGACGATAACCGGCATCTTCGTCGTAGATGACGAGGGCCGAGCGCACGTGCGGCAGCCAGCGCACCAGCAGGTCGTGGGCGACGGGGGTGTCCTCTTCGACGTTGTCGACGATCAGGTGTTCGTAGGTGCGGAAAAGCTGCGTGCGGCACCAGTCGTTGTTGAGCAGGGTTTGGCTGAAGACCTCGATTTGCAGCGAAAAATCGAGCAGGTTATGCGCCAGACACAACTGGCGGAAGGCATTGACCAGTTCCTGTGCAGCGTCGTACACCAGCGGTCGTACGCGGTCGCGCTGCCAGGCTTCTTTGAGACGGCGGGCGACGTCGGTGTGCGGGAAACCGACGATCGCGGCTTTGTTGAGGTTGTCCAGCACCTGGCTGATCAGGCGGGCGTCGGAGAGGCGCACGGCGTCGAAGCGCCCGCTGGCCACCAGCGGGCGCACCAGACCCGCCATGTAGTACTGGGCCGTTTCCAGGGTCAGAAAGACTGGCTCGCGGTCGGGGTGGGCGAAACCAGCTGGCCCGGCCAACAGCGGCCAATAGAGGTGAACCATGGTGCGGGCCAGACCACCAACGGTTTGCACGGTCACCTGGCTGCCGGCGGCAAGATCGGGATGGCGGAGGAAGTTCCAATAGGGAGCACCCAGGCTGCGCTGGGGTGTCAGCACCAGGATACGACGCCCTGGCACGTGGCGCTCGACGAGCAGGTGCTGCAGACGCGCCAAGGCCAGGGTCGTTTTGCCGGCGCCGGCCGGACCGGTCAGAAAGACTTTGTCGCCCTCTGTGGCCCAACCCGGCAAATTGGCCAGCTCCATTTGGTGAGCGTTTGGCGACTGCGGTGGGTTTGGCATGGTGCGGGCGCTTTGTCTTTAGCGTTGGCTTTGCATCGGCATGATGACCTGGGTAAAGTCATCGGGACCGGTGCCGACGGGCCGGATGACACCCGGTGCGCCAGCTTTGGTGACCTCCAGCGCGACCTGGGGTGTGTCGATCGCCGCCAGGGCATCGATCAGGTAGCGTGCGTTGAATGCGATGTCGTTGGCTTCCCCTTCGACCATCGCATCCATGTCACCGACATTATCGCCCATGCTGGCCGAGGTCGCGGTCAAGGTTAACGTGCCTGGCTGCAGCCCTTCGGCCGGTGTGATGCGCAGGTAGACGATGTTGGCGGCGTCGCGGGCAAAGAGAAACGCCACGCGGACAATACGGGCGAAGGCGGCGGTATCGAGTACCGCGCGGGTTTTGAACGAGCGCGGGATGATCGAGTTGTAGTCTGGAAAATTGGCATCGATCAACTGGCTGATCACGTCGGCCTGGTGGAAACCGGCTTTACCATCACCCCGCCCCCAGATATGGAACATGATCTGGTTGCGGGTGGGGGAGATGGCAACCTCGATGGGACGTTCGTCGTCGGCTTCAGCGCTGATGCGGGCGACCTCGCTGAGTGAGCGGGCGGGCACGATCAGGGTCGCCCGTTCGGTCACGGCCTGGCTCATACCACCGCTGCGGCGTGACAGGCGGTAACCATCGGTCGCTGCCATCATCAGCCGGTCGTTGTCGAAGCGCACTTCGACACCCGTCAACGTGGGGCGGCTGTCGTCGGTACTGGCGGCAAAGGCCACCTGGTTGATCATCTGGCGCAGGGTGGCGGGAGCCAGCTCGATGACACCTGACCCCGTGCCGGATGGGGTGGGACTGCCGGCAAAACTGGGGATCAACGGATATTCGGCCGCATCGATGCCTTTGATATTGGCCTCGTAGCGGGCACACTTGAGATGCAGCAGCTGCGTACGGGTTGCCAGTTCGAGGTCGATCCGTTCCGGGGGAAGCGAGGCAACAAACTCGCTGAGCAAGCGCGCCGGAATGGTCGTGCTGCCATCCTCTTCGACCCGAGCCCCGATCCAGCAGTTGATCGAGATCTCCAGGTTAGTGGCGGAAAGCCGCAGCTGCGACTGGTCAGTCGCCAGCAGAATATTGCTGAGAACCGGTAATGTGCTGCGAGCCGATACCGCCCGACTCACGATCGAGACACCTTTGGCCAGATTTTCCTGCAAACAAGAGACGCGCACAGCCCAACCTCCCGCAAATTTCGAACGTGTGAAGTGGCCGAAGTATACCACAAGGTGCAGGGAACTTCAATTGTCGTCGTCAAGCAAACGGATCTGAGCGTTTCAATAACGAACCTTAAAATTGCGAACATGACAGAACGTACGATTTTGCCCTGCACTGATGAAAATTGGCCTTATGTTGGGGAGGATAATTTGTGTGGTCCTATATCTTGTGTCGCACACCTGTTCTTAGCGCGAAAATTGACATAAAGACGGAAAAAAGGCCGCAGTTTGCCCGAAACTGGGCAATTGCGCCGTTTTGGCACCCGTGGTACAATGCCAGCGACCGTTAGACAGACGTTTGGGTCGTTGATCGGTGTTTCGGCATCCGGCCACGGTGTTCGCCTCCCATCCGTGGCACACCCGTCAAACGACAGTTTCGTCACAATCTTCGTTACCCAGACCCGCTGTCGCTTCCTCAACGACGGTCGATCGGAATAAACGTCAGGCAGGCACCTGTTATATTTGCTGCCGCAGGGCAGTAGTTTAGGCCTGGAGTTAGAGTTATCCAGGGCCAAGCTTTGCTTTGCAGTTTTGAAGTCATTGTCGATGGGAGTCACCATGAGTCTCTCGATCCGGGTGGATGGCCCGCTACATCCTGCTGCCCAATGGCAAGCGACCCTTGGCGAGTTGCAGTTACAGATGACCCGTTCAACATTCGATACGTGGGTCAAGGACACCATAGTGTTGGGTTACGAAGATGGTGAATTTATCATTGGTGTGCCCAATGCGTATGCGAAGGACTGGCTGGAAAACCGCCTGCACGCGGCCGTCAAGCGGACGCTGGCCCAGGTAGCCGGCCGAACCGTCGGTCTGCGCTTTGTCGTCAGACCCCGCGAGGTGCGTGAGACGGCTGTTCCGCCGGCGGAATCACCCCTGCTGGTAGCGGACACGGCACCCGCCGCGCACGGTTACGAAGAGCCTGTCCTGCAGCGTCAGGTTGTATCGGCCTCGCTCAACCCGCGCTACACCTTCGATACGTTTATCGTCGGCAGCAGCAACCGCCTGGCGCACGCCGTCTCCCTGGCCGTTTCCGAACACCCGGGGGAGGCCTACAACCCGCTGTTTTTGTACGGCGACGTCGGCCTGGGCAAGACCCATCTGCTGCAGGCGATCGGGCATGCCACGCGGCGCCGTGGCTACCGGGTGCTGTACGTGACATCGGAGGCATTTACCAACGATCTGATTGGGTCACTGCGCACACAGAGTACTGAGGCCTTTCGCGAAAAATACCGCACCTGCGATCTGCTGTTGATCGACGATATCCAGTTCATCGCCGATAAAGAGCGCACGCAGGAAGAGTTTTTTCATACCTTCAATGCCCTGCATGCCGCCAACCGCCAGGTGGTATTGTCCAGCGACCGCCCGCCGCGCTCGATTGCCCTGTTGGAGGATCGCCTGCGCTCGCGGTTTGAAGGCGGATTGACGGCCGACATCCAGGCGCCCGATCTGGAGACGCGTGTGGCGATTTTGCAGGCACGGACCAACGTGCCGGGTGGCGCCGTGCCGTTGGAAGTATTGATGTTGATCGCACAGCGCGTACAAACCAATATTCGTGAGCTGGAAGGGGCCTTGACGCGGGTGACCGCACAGGCGCAGCTGCTCAACCGCCCCATCACGATCGACCTGACGCAGGAAGTCCTGGGTGAGCTGGCACCGGTGCGCCCGCCGCAGAGTCCGACCGCGATTCTGCACACGGTCTGCAGCTACTATAAGGTGGACATGGAGGCCCTCAAGAGCAGCACCCGCGCCCGTCCCATTGCCTGGCCGCGGCAGGTGGCGATGTACCTGCTGCGGACCGAGACCGACCTGTCACTACCACAAATTGGCCAACTCTTGGGCGGGCGCGACCATACGACGGTGCTCTACGGCGTGGAAAAAGTCAACGAATCTCTCGACAGCAACGACGCCGTACGCGTGGAAATCGATGAAATTCGCGGCCGGCTGTTGGTTCCAGTACCGGTCGTGGTGCGGTGAAGCGTGTCAGATGAGTTAACGCCGGTTTAAGCCAGGTTTAAGGGACGTTCACATCACGCTTTTTTGTGGATAGATACCGCAGTTTCTGGGGATAATGCCAGGCTGCTGTGGATAACTCCGCCGACGCGTGCCCGATTTGCCGGGCACGCGTATTTGAGGCGTAGGTCACAGCGGGAGCTGTGACATCACCCTGGACCAGCAGGCATCCTCTGAGGCGCCGTCGCCGCTCCTCGTAGGTCACAGCTCCCGCTGTGACGACACGCTCGACCCACCGAGGTCCACTGACGCGCAGCCATCGCGCGGGCGGCGTCGGGGCGGCGGGGGGAGGGACGTGGACGAGGGGTCTCCTCACAGCG